>JBHICX010000097.1:0-8155 GCA_046759805.1 Kiloniellales bacterium
CCGTGGCCCGCCCCGGCGGACGGGCCGGGGGTGGCCGGGTGGGGGCGTGGGCTGGTGCGATTCCACTCAAATGGAAAATGCTCTGGCCGTGGCCGGTGCGGCTGGCGATGGCGCTTGGACCGCGTCCATTCGCCGGTTGCGAGCACTCCCGTCGTTCTCATGGTTGCAGGCGATCGGCGTCCGCCGATGGTCGAGGCTTGATGATCAACCGGGCGATCCTCGCCGATAAGCCATGACGCCGCGGCGTTTGCAGCAGTCCACGGCGTGGCCTATGTTTGACACCGATCCGGTTCGTCCGACGCGGCATCGGCGGCACCGATTCCATGCGACCACGAAAGGCAAGCCGATGAGAGCTACCGCGGTGCTGTTGGCCGGCCTGGTGGCGATCCTCGCGATCGGCGCCCCGGTCCAAGCGCAGGACATGACGATCAGCGAGGCGGATCGCGACTCGATCCGGGACGTCATCGAGCGTCAGCTGGCGGCGTTTGGGCGCGACGACGGCGCGCAGGCCTTCTCCTACGCCTCGCCCGGCATCCGCCGGAAGTTCGGCACCCCGGAGAACTTCATGCATATGGTGCGGACCGGATACGCGCCGGTCTACCGTCCTCGCAGGGTCGATTTCCGCGACGTGGTGGTGGTCGACGGCGTGCCGGTACAGAAGGTGTTGATCGTCGGACCCGACGGGGTGCTGGTCATGGCCATCTACCCAATGGAAAAGCAGCCGGACGGCGACTGGAAGATCGCCGGCTGCGTGCTGGTATCGGTCGCCCAAAGGGCGCTCTGAGGGCCGCCCGCGGCCATCGCCCTCGGGGTGGCATGCACCCCCATGACGACCTGGAGAAACCGCTGTTGCCCGCCAAAACCCATTTCACCAAGACCTTTCCCGTCACCTGGGAGGAGCTGCACCGCGATTCCAAGGCGCTGGCCTGGCGGTTGAGAGGATCCGGCCCCTGGAAGGGCATCATCGCGATCACCCGCGGCGGTCTGGTGCCGGCCGCCGTGGTCGCGCGCGAGCTCGAGATCCGCGTCATCGACACGATCTGCGTCTCCAGCTACGACGACCGGAGCCAGGGCCAGGTGCAGATCCTCAAAGGGGTCGCAGGCGGCGGCGACGGCGAAGGCTGGGTGATCGTCGAGGACCTGGTGGACACCGGCCAGACCATCAAGGTGGTGCGCCCGCTGTTGCCGAAGGCCCACTGCGCGACGGTCTATGCCAAGCCGGCCGGGCGCGAGCTGGTGGACACCTTCGTCACCGAGGTCAGCCAGGATACCTGGATCCTGTTCCCATGGGACATGGAGCCGCAGTTCGTGCAACCGATCGTGCTCCGCGACACCACCGCCTAGGGCCAGGAATCACCAATGCCGACCACACCCCCCACCCTGGCCCTCCCCCGCATGGGGGGAGGGGGTGCTTTACCTTCGGCGACAGCGAGAACTGGCCCGGACGTGGGCGCATCCGAGATCACCGAGCCCTCCCTCGACGATCCGGCGAGCCGGCCACGGGTGGTGCTGCTGCCGGGCCGGCACAAACGGGTCAAGGCCGGCCACCCCTGGGCCTACTCCAACGAGATCGTGATGGACCAGGCGACCAAGAGGCTCCCCCCCGGCGGCACGGTCGAGCTCATGAGCGACGCCGGCGAAAGCCTTGGCGTCGCCTTCTTCAACCCGCACAGCCTGGTGGCGCTCAGGCTGCTGGCGCCCGATTCGAGGACGGTGATCGACCAGGCCTTCTTGACGGCGCGGTTGCGCCGGGCGCTGGAGCTGCGCCAGCGCCTGTTCGACCAGCCCTACTATCGGCTGGTGCACGCCGAGGGCGACGGGTTGCCGGGGCTGGTGATCGACCGCTACGGCGACGTCCTGGTATGCCAGTTGAACGCGGCCGGCATCGACCGGCTGCGCGGGCCGCTCCTCGCCGCCGTCGAACGGCTGCTCGAACCGGCCACGGTGGTGTTGCGCAACGACGGGGCGTTGCGCGCGCTCGAAGGCCTGGAGGCCGAGGTGGAGGTGCGGGGTGCGGCCCTCGATGGCCCGGTGCGGCTCAAAGAGAACGGGGTCGAGTTCCATGTCGATCTGGCCGGCGGGCAGAAGACCGGCTGGTTTTTCGACCAGCGTCGCAACCGCGCCTTCGTGGCGGCGCTGGCCAAGGACGCCCGGGTCCTCGATTTGTATTGCTTCACCGGCGGCTTCGGGGTGCAGGCCGCCGTGGCCGGCGCCCGCGAAGCGACCCTGGTCGACCGCTCGGCCGCCGCGCTGGCGCTCGCCGAGCGGGCGGCGCGGGCGAACCGGGTCGCCGAGCGCTGCCGTTTCGTCAAGGCCGACGCGTTCGCCGAGATGGAGCGACGGGCCGACCGCGGCCAGCGCTTCGAGGTGGTCATCGCCGACCCGCCGGCGTTCGTGAAGTCGAGGAAGGACCTGCAAGCGGGGCTGAAGGGCTACCGCAAATTGACCCGCCTCGCGGCCCGCCTGGTCGAGCCCGGCGGGTTCCTGTTCCTGGCCTCGTGCTCGCACAACGTGGCCGCCGACGCCTTCCAACAGCAGGTCAGCCGAGGGCTGAGCGCCGCCCGCCGCCGCGGCCGCATCATCCGGGTCGCGGGCGCCGGTCCCGACCATCCGATCCACCCGCAGTTGCCGGAGTCCGCCTACCTCAAGTCGCTGGTGGTGCAGCTCGACTGACCGCGGCGGTCACTGACCCATTTTCCAGTTGCTTGGATTCGCACCAGCCCACGCCCCCACCCGGCCACCCCAAGCGTACGATGTCGTGGGTGGCCGGGTGGGGGCGTGGGCTGGTTCCGATCAAACCGGAAACGATCTAGGCGGCCGAGCGGTTCGGAAGGGTGAGGCGGAAGCGGGTGCCGTGCTTGCCGGTCTCAATGAGCGTGATGTCGCCGCCATGGGCGCGCATCACATCGCGGGCGATCGGCAGGCCGAGCCCGGTGCCGCCCTTGCGGGTCGAGCCGGAGAATGGCTGGAACAGCCTCTCACGCGCCTGGTCGGTCAGGCCCGGGCCGTCGTCTTCGACATCGATCAGCGTCCCGTCGTCCGCCCGGCCGGCCGAGACCGTGACGTGGGCGGCGCCGGCCTCCATGGCGTTGCGGCCGAGATTGCTCAAAACCCGGAACAGTTGCTCGCGGTCGGCATCGACATCGAGCCCGGCGTCGACCGCGTTGATGAGGCCGGTCTGGTTCTGGGGCGCCAGGCCGGGCAGGAGAGGCTCGGTCAACTGTGCCCCCACCTCGTCGACCAGCGCCTTGAGCGCAAACCGTTCCCGGCGTATCGGCGGCGGCCCCTCGCGGGTGAACTCCAGGGTCTGGCTGCACAGTCGAACGGCCCGGTCGACGGCGCCCATCAGCCGCGGCACGAGCTTGCGCACATGGGGATCGTCGCTCTTGGCGAGCCCGTCCGAGACCAGCTGCATGGTGCCGAGCGCGTTGCGCAGATCGTGGTTGATCTTGCCCACGGCGGCGCCCAGTGCGGCCAGGCGCTGGCGCTGTTTCAGCGCCGCCCGCAGCGCCGCCTGCATTTCCGCCAACCGGCGCTGGGCGACGCCGATCTCGTCGCGCCGGCGGCTGGGGGCGATGACCCCGGAATCGTCCTCGGGGTTCTCCTCGAACGCCGTCATGCTGGCGGTTATCCGGCGCATCGGCCGCACGAACAGCGCCTGCAGGGTGAGATACAGCAGCGTCGCGGTGATCAGCGAGATGACGATGGACAGCCCCAGGATGCGCCTTGAATACCCGTACATCTGCTGGCGCAGCGGCGTCTCGTCCAGGAGCAGCTCGATCTCCACCTGCGGGTTCTTCGGCGACGGGCCGATGACGCGCAGCACCCGGTTCTCCCGCTGCGCCAGCGCCACCAGGGCGTCGGCGATCAGGCTCATGAAGGTTCCCCGACGCAGATCGAAGGTGGCGTCGGGTGCCGGCGGCGAGGCGCGCATCAGCATCAACTTGCGGCCGCTCGCCGGGTCGCGCAGCACGATGTTGTGGGCCTCGGTGTGGTTGAGCAGCTCGTCGGCCAGCGACTGGCTCACCATGCGCTCCGGCGTGGCTTGCAGCGCCAGGATCGCCAGATGGCCGTCGGCCAGGTGCTCCTCCAGATAGACCTTGCGGAAGCGCGCGATCGACGGGGTGTAGATCAACACCTCGGCCAACATCACGAAGGCGACGGCGAGCACCAGGAGACCGGCGGAAAGGCTTCTGGCCGCCGGCGGCAGGGTTCTTTTGCGCCCCGACATGACGGCTGCCTCGTCCACCCGCGCCGCGGCGGCTCGCTAGCCGAAGCGCGCCAACAGGCGCACCACCTTGCGGGTGCGCTCGCTGAACAGGTTGGGCGTGTAGAAGCTGCCGGCGACGCGCTTGTTGATCTCGCTCAGCGTCGGGTAGGGCACGATGTGGTCGGCCATGGCGCGCATCTTGATGTTCCGGGCGATGGCCAGGATCCAGGGCTGCAAAAGGTCCCCGGCGTGCCGGCCGACGATGGAGGTGCCGACCACGCGGCCGCGGCGGGTGGCGATCACCTTGATCATGCCCTCGGTGCGGCGCTCGGTCTGCGCCCGGTCGTTGGCGTCGAACGACCAGCGCAGCACCCGGACGTGGCCCAGCTTGGCCTTCGCCTGGGCCTCGGTCATGCCGACATGGGCCAGCTCCGGATCGGTGTAGGTGACCCACGGCAGCGCCCGGTAGTCGACCCTGGCCGGCAGCCGGAACAGGGCGTTGCGCAAGACGATGCCGGCGTGATAAGCGGCCGCGTGGGTGTACAGAGGGCCGCCGATGACGTCGCCGATGGCGAACACCCGCCGGTTGCTGGTCCTCAGCCTGTGGTCCACCGCGATGCCTTGGGCGCCGTAGGCGATGCCGGCCGCCTCCAGGCCCAGCCCGTCCACATTGGGCCGGCGACCGACGGCGACCAGCAGATGCGAGCCCTCGATCCGCTGTTCGGTGCCGTTGCGGTCCAGCACCACGACCATCTCCCCGCCGCCGGTGTCGGCTTGGGTCTCGACCCGCACCACCTTGGCGCCCTCGTGCATCTCGATTCCGTCGGCCCCCAGACGATGGCGCACCACCTCGACCAGCTCCGGGTCATCGCGACCCAGAATCGAGAACATCTCCGCCACCGTCACCCGGGAGCCCAGCTGCCGGTGCGCTTGCCCCATCTCGGCGCCGACCGGACCGCCGCCGATCACGATCAGGTGGGCCGGGATCTCGGTCAAGTCGAAGACCGTCTCATTGGTGAGATACGGCACGCCATCGAGGCCCGGTATCGGCGGAATCATGGGCGACGAGCCGCTGGCGACCACGTAGCGCCGGGCGCGGATGGTGGTCTCCCCGGCGGTCACCTGGTCGCGGCCGGTGAACCGGGCCGGGGCGCGGATCACCTTCACCCCCATGGCTTCGAAGCGGTCTTGCGAGTCGTGCGGGGCGATGGCGGCGATCACCCCATGCACGTGGTCGTGCACCGCCCTGAAGTCGACTTGCGGAGCCGCGCCCAAGACACCGTAACGGCGGGCGCTGCGGATCGCGGCGGCGGAGCGGCCGGCGGCGATGAGTGACTTCGAGGGCACGCAACCGGTGTTCAGGCACTCGCCGCCCATCTTGCCCTTCTCGATGAGCACCGTATCGGCCCCCATCTGACAGGCCCCCGCGGCCACCGAAAGACCGCCGGTGCCCGCCCCAATGACGCAGATGTCGACGTTCAGCGTCTGTGCCATGACTGCGTCCCTGTGGACGGTGCGGTTCAGTCGGTGCGGGTCTTGTCGTCGCCTCGCTTCTTGTACCGCTGATAGGCCACCGGCAACAAGGCGAGGAGGGCCAGACCGAGGAGCGGGAACAGGATCTTCGGTTGGCGGAGGATCCCGAGATCGGGCTCGCCGCCGGCGTCCAGGATGGCGCCGAGCCCGGCGCCGACGCTGGCAAAGATGAAGGTGGCCGGGAGGATACCGATCATGGTGGCGAGCACGTAGGTGCGCAGTCGCACACCCAGGAACGCCGGCACCAGGTTCACCACCCAGAACGGAAACACCGCAAACAGCCTGAGCGACAACAGATAGGAAAACGCGTTGCGGTTGAACCCATCCTCCATCTTGCCGAGCCACGGCCGCACCTTGGCGCGGACCGCGTCGCCAAGCGCGTGCTTGACGATGACGAACAGCACCGTGGCCCCCAGCGTCGCCGCCACCGCCACATAAAGGGTGCCCCACCAGGTGCCGAACAGGAAGCCGCCGGCCAGCGTCATGACGACGCCGCCGGGCACCGAAAAGGCGATGACGGTGGCGTAGACCAGCATGAACGCGACGCCGGCCAGCGCACCATAGCGGCCGACGAAGTCCAACAGGAACTGCCGATGTTCGCGCAGCGCCTCGACGGTCGCGTATTCGTCGAGGCCGAGCGCGAAGAAGGCGAGGAGGCCGACGATCAGAACCAGCAACGGCAGCAGCCGGCGCCAGGTGAGCCCGCGGGCAGTCTCTGGCTGGGCCGCGGCCGGCTCACCGCCTTCGCGGACATTCGACTTGTCGATATCCCTGCTCAACGCTCGCTTGCTCCCCTATCCGCCCAGGCCGTCTCGCTGGTTGGCCCGACCCCACGGCGAGCCGGGCCAAGCGCACCAAGGTCGGCTTTTTAGCAACAGCCAGGGAACCGTACCATTCACCATGGCGTGATGCGCCGGCAATGGCGGCCCGGCTGGTGCCGTCGATTGACTAAGATGGCCCCAGACTCTATACAGCACGCCTTGTCGCTCGGGGTTCCCGGCCCATGCCCCGTGGAGTCCGACCGTGAAACGTACCTATCAGCCCAGCGTGCTCGTCCGCAAGCGGCGCCACGGCTTTCGCGCCCGCATGGCGACTGCGGCCGGTCGCCGGGTGCTGGCGCGCCGGCGGGGCAAGGGTCGCAAGCGCCTGTCCGCCTGACCAAGTGTGAGGTCATGTCCGTCGGGCGCTTGAAGCGGCGGCCGGACTTCCTACGTGTCGCGGGCGGGTGCCGCAAATGGGTGACACCGGGACTGATCGTGCAGGCGCGACGCCGGGTGGATGCGGGCCATGCGGACCCGGGGCCCCCGCGCGTGGGCTTTACCGCCAGCCGCAAGGTCGGCAACGCGGTCTCGCGTAACCGGGCGCGCCGCCGCCTCAGGGCACTGGCCGACCGGCTGGTACCCCAGTTCGGACTGGCCGGGCACGATTACGTGATCGTCGCCCGGGCAGAAACGCTGCGGCGGCCTTTCTCGGCGCTGGCGCAAGATTTGGCCAATGCGCTGGAGAGGGTGCGCCAGCAACCCGAGGCAGACGACCGGATGCGAAAGTGATGAGCCCGTTGGCCCTGTTATTGCGGACCCTGATCTTGGCCTATCGGTGGCTGGTGTCGCCGGTGCTGGCGCCTGCCTGTCGGTTCGAGCCGACCTGCTCCGACTATGCCGCCCAGGCGATCGCCCGACACGGCGCCCTCGTCGGCGCCTGGCTGGCGCTGAAGCGGGTGGCCCGCTGCCATCCCTGGGGCGACAGCGGCCCGGATCCGGTACCGGAGCAAGGGTCATGATGCCCGACCAGAGGAACCTTCTCCTGGCCGTGGTGCTGTCGATCACCATCATCGTGGTGTTTCAGATGTTGTACGGAGTCCCGGGCGTGCAGCGGCAGCCGGAGCCGACCCCGCCCGAGGCGACGCCGCCGTCCGAGGCGATCGACCTGCCGAAACCGAAGGCGCCGTCGGGCCCGGCGCGCGCCCCGGCAACACCGGAAGCGCCTGAGGCGGCGGCCGCGGACCGCGAGGCCATTCTGGCGCAAGGCGAGCGCATCGAGATTCGCTCGGCGCGTCTGGCGGGCTCGCTGGCACTGACCGGCGCCAGGATCGACGACATCACGCTCACCGACTACCGCGAGACCCTCGAGCCCGACAGCCCGCAGATCGTGCTGCTCGAGCCGGCCGCGACCGAGCGCGCCTATTACGCGGAGTTCGGTTGGCTCCCGAAGAAGGACGAGGCACCGCCGCTGCCGGACGCGGACACCGAGTGGTGGGCGAGCGAGGGCCCCCTGAGTCCCGACAATCCGCTCACTCTAAGCTGGGACAACGGTGCGGGCCTCCGATTTGAGCGTATCTACGAGTTCGACCGCGACTACATGCTGACGGTCACCCAACGTGTCGAGAACACCGGCGCGGAGCCGGTGACCCTA
>JBHICX010000098.1:0-8087 GCA_046759805.1 Kiloniellales bacterium
CCCAGCTTGGTCTCGATGTTGAAGCGCACGGTGTGATTGCCGGCCTTGCGGCTCAGCGCCACCACCTCGGCGAGCATCGGAATGCGTGCGCCGTCGACCGGCCGCTGGTCGGGGAAGCGGCGGGCGTAGCGGCTTTGCGGATCAATTCGCCCGACATCGTAGCGCCGCAGTTCGGCCAGTGTCAGCGAACTCAGCGGCGGCCCGGGGGCGGCCAGCCACGAGCCGTCGGCGGTGCGCGCAAGGGCCGGGTTCAGTCGCGGATCATGGGCCACCACCACCACCCCGTCGGCGGTGACGCCGACGTCCAGCTCCAAAGTCGTCACGCCGATCGACAGAGCCAGGGCAAACCCGGCCAGCGTGTTCTCCGGCGCCAGTCCCCGCGCCCCGCGATGACCCTGGATCTCGACCCCGCCGGCTGAGCCAGCCGCGCCCAAGCCGAAAGCCAGTGCCAGGACAACCAGGAGGCGCTTGCGGGTGCCCCGCCGCCCGGCGTTTGGTCCGATGGTGTCGGTCTCAAACGCTCGCACGCGTCCTCCCTGTTTGCCGTCTGCGGCCCAAACCTAACATCGGGCCTTCCCGGTGACCAAGTCTCCGGTGCCGGGGGTCTATAGCCCAGCGCACTGTGTGGTCTGACCGTGCTGTAATGCTGCCGCCATTGTTCGATAATCCACGCGCGAAGAGCATCCAGCGCGATGACGGCCGAGGACATCCTGTGGCGACGGTCCAAGCTCGGCCTTCGCGTAAAGGAGCAGGAGTCCCGCGATCTCGATCGATGGCTCAAGGCCAACTATTCTAGCCTCGTCGCATCCGCCAACTGACGCGGAAAAAGGAGCTACCACCATGCCCGACTACGTTCTTGCCATCGACCAGGGCACGACCTCGTCCCGGGCCATCGTGTTCGACCAGGACTGTGCGATCGCCGGCGTCTCGCAGCAGGAGTTCCCTCAGCATTACCCGCGCTCGGGCTGGGTCGAGCACGAACTCGAGGACATCTGGCGCACTACTGTCGAAACCTGCACCGACGCCATGGACCGGGCCGGCGCCCAGGTTTCCGACGTGGCAGCCATCGGCATCACCAATCAGCGCGAGACCACGGTCGTCTGGGACCGTACGACCGGAAAGCCGATCTACAACGCCATTGTCTGGCAGGACCGCCGCACGGCCGAGATCTGCGACGCCCTCAAGGCGGCCGGCCACGAGGACGAGGTCACGGCGAGGACGGGCCTTCTGCTCGATCCCTACTTCTCGGGCACCAAAATCGCGTGGCTGCTCGACAACGTGGACGGCGCGCGCGACGCGGCAGCGGCCGGCCGGCTGGCCTTCGGCACCATCGACAGCTACCTGCTGTGGCGGCTCACCGGCGGCCGGGTCCACGCCACCGACGCCACCAACGCCAGCCGCACCCTGCTCTACGATATCCACGAAGGCGCCTGGAGCGACGGCCTGCTCGACCTCTTCGGCGTGCCCCGCGCCATGCTCCCGGAGGTGCGCGACAGCGCCCACGACTTCGGCGCCACCGACCCGGCGATTCTTGGCGGCGCGATCCCCATCGCCGGCATCGCCGGCGACCAGCAGGCGGCGACCGTCGGACAGGCGTGCTTCCGGCCGGGCATGATGAAATCCACCTACGGCACCGGCTGCTTCGCGCTCATCAACACCGGCGAGACAGCCGTGCGCTCCGCCAACCGCCTGTTGACCACCATCGCCTACCAGCTCGACGGCCGGCCTACCTACGCCCTCGAGGGCTCCATCTTCGTCGCCGGCGCCGCCGTCCAGTGGCTGCGCGACAGCCTCGGCATCATCGCGAGCGCGCCCGAGTCCGGCGATCTCGCAGCCGAGGCCGACGCGCACCAGGACATCTTCCTGGTGCCTGCCTTCGTCGGCCTCGGCGCGCCCTATTGGGACGCCGACGCCCGCGGCGCGCTCTACGGCCTCACCCGCGGCACCGGACCGAAGGAGCTGGCCCGGGCGGCCCTGGAATCGGTGTGCTACCAGACCCGCGACCTCCTGGAGGCCATGCGCGGAGACTGGGGCGAGGCGCTGGATACGGTGCTCCGCGTGGACGGCGGCATGGTGGCATCGGACTGGACCATGCAGCGCCTCGCCGACCTGCTCGCCGCCCCCGTCGATCGGCCGAAGGTCCTGGAGACGACCGCGCTGGGCGCCGCCTATCTCGCCGGCCTGGAGGCTGGCGTCTACCCCGGGCCAGATGCGTTCGCTGAAGGCTGGGCGCTCGAGCGGCGGTTCTCGCCGGGTATGGCCGATGACGAGCGCGAGGCAAAGTATGCGGGCTGGAAGAAAGCGGTCAGCCGTACACTCTCCGAACAGGAATTCTAGCTAGGCGCCCCCCTGGCCTGCCCCCATTCTTTGTACCAATTCCTATGTTGGTCCTGACCCGGTTTCTGGGAAGGGCTGATCTGGCTGTAGTCCATCCATAGCGAAGATTGGATCGGCGCGTCTGGACGCGACGGCTTGTAACGCCGATGTGAAATCACGCTTGTCTGCTTGTGGCTAGGAGCGGTAGCGCGGAGCGGGTGACGTCGGCGTCTGCTTAGCGCCACCTAACGGGCGTTTTGGTCAAGTGGGCCGGCCAAGGGGCGCGGTGGATGCCACTGGTTGGTCTTCAGGCAACTGGCGTCCATGCCTTGGCGTGCTGTGATCGGGGTGACCGAATTGGAAAGACGAGCATCTCAAGGGGGGAGGCCAAGTCATGCCGCTAGTGATGAAGCGGGTATCGGGAATCCTGGGTGCGTTCCTCGTGGTCGCGGTGACGGCCGGAATCTCGGCGAGCGCGGCCGAGTTCAAGCTGACCAGCGCCGAATTCGCCGACGGGGATTACCTGGCCAACGAGCAGGTGTTCGCCGGATTCGGATGCAAGGGCCAGAACCTATCGCCGGCCCTTTCCTGGACCGGCGCCCCGGCGGGTGCGAAGTCGTTCGCCCTGACGGTCTATGACCCCGACGCACCGACCGGCAGCGGCTGGTGGCACTGGGTGGTGGTCAACCTTCCGCCCGGGACCAGTGGACTGGGCAAGGGCGCGGGCGCGGCGGACGGGTCCAAGTTGCCGAAGGGGACCCTCCAGGTGCGTACCGAATTCGGCGCCCCGGGTTACGGCGGCCGATGTCCGCCCCCGGGCGACCACCCGCACCGCTACCTGTTCACGGTGTACGCCCTGGACCTGGAATCGCTCGACGTGACCGCGGATTCGTCGGCCGCCCTGGTGGGATTCTATTTGAACTTCCACACCTTGGCGAAGGCGACGTTGATGGGCCTGTACAAGCGCTGAGCCGCAGTTGCATGCCACTTCGGATGACCCAGACTTAGGGCGCGTTTCGTAAACCGTCGTTGCGCCGCGTCGATACCGAATAGCGTCGGCACCGCTTCCCTTGTGACCCCGGCAGCGGCTTCCCATACTGGCGCTTCCGCCCCGCCCACGGGCACGAAGTTCGGGAGCCTTCCATGGCGAAGACCAAGCTTATCGAGTACGAGGACGCGAGTGCGGAGGTGCGCGCCGTCTACGACGACATCATGGCCAAGCGCAAGGTCGACTGGGTCAACAACTTCTGGAAGGCGCTCGCCCAGCATCCGCCGACCATGCGCCGGCTGTGGATCGGCATCCAGGAGGTGATGGCGCCGGGGGCGCTGGAGGTGGTAACCAAGGAGATGATCTATCTCGCGGTCAGCGTCACCAACAACTGCGAGTACTGCATCCATTCGCACATGGCGGCGGCGCGGCGCGCCGGCATGACCGACGCCATGCTGGCCGAGCTGATGGCCGTCATCGGCATGGCCAATCAGACCAATGCGCTTGCCAACGCCCACCAAGTGGAGCCGGACCCGGCGTTCCTGAAGAAATGAGGCAGAGGTTTCGGAAGCGGCAAGCGCGCATCAAGACCGATCAAACGAAAGACGCGATGCCCTGCAGGGCCAGCCACGCCGCCGCCCAGGTGAAGGCCGCCGCTGCCAGGGCCCAGCCGAGGCCGGTGACGACGATCGCGCCGTCTCGTTCCACCAGGCCAAGTCCGATCACCGCCGTGGCGATGGCCGGCAACACGTTTCCCAGGATCGGGATCGGCAGAATCAACATGACGGCCATAATGGCGGCGACGATTCCGAGCAACCGCCTGCCTAATCGTTCCGTCACCACGGCCAGCCGCGGCCGGCAGAACCGTTCGAGCCATTCAACGTAGCCGCTCGTACGGTCTATGAGGCGCCTCAGATCGGCGCGGGTGAAGGTCCGCCGGGCCAGTCTCGGCGGCAGCCACAGGCTCTCGCGGCCGGTGATCAACTGGACCGCCACCATGAGGATGGCGATGCCGCAGAGCGTCGGCACGCCCGGCGGCATCGGGAAACAGCTGGGAAGCGCGAAAACCAGCAGCGACAGACCCAAAGACCGGTTGCGAAGCCCTCGGGAAATTTCCCCGAAGCTGACCCGCTCTCCTTCCCGATCATAGGCAAGCCGATGGAGCCGCGCCGACGTCTTCTCCATATAAGCCTTGTCGGCGGCAGCGCCGGCGTAACGGGTATCGATGGGCACGACCTTTTCTATGCCTACCGTTCTACGAAGCTGCTCTTTTTGCGTCGCAGCGCGGCCAGGTTCAGGGCTTCGACCAGCGCCGAGAAGGCGATCGCGAAACAAAGATAGCGGCGCCGGATGTGGAAGTGAAGCCAGTCCGCCACCAGGGCCACTCCGACGAGAAGCAGGAAGCTCAAGGCGCGCATCTTGGTGGTCGGAAGGCGGACAATGAAATCACCGACGGGGGTGGGCTAAGCTCTGGATTTAACGTCAACGCTGTTTGCGGCTACACTCCCCCGCAAACGGGGATCGAACAGGAGGGCAGGCCATGACCGATGACGCCGCGGTCGCCCGGATCCGGGCGCAGGTGATGTGGAACCGGCTCATCGCCGTCGTGGAGGAGCAGGCGCAGACCCTGGTGCGCGCCGCCTTCAGCCCCAGCGTGCGCGAGGCCGGTGACCTGTCCGCCGGCGTGTTCGACCTCGACGGCCGGATGCTGGCCCAGGCGGTGACCGGCACCCCGGGCCACGTCAACTCCATGGCCATCTCGGTCGGGCACTTCCTCGAGCGCTATCCGGTCGCCGACATGGCCGACGGCGACCATTACATCACCAACGACCCGTGGCTCGGCACCGGGCATCTGCACGACTTCACCCTGGTGTCGCCGACCTTCCTCGACGGCCGGCCGGTGGCCTTGTTCGCCTCCACGGTACATGTGGTCGACATCGGCGGCCGCGGCTTCGGCCCCGACGCCAGGCAGGTGTTCGAGGAGGGGCTCTACGTGCCGATCATGCCGCTGGCGCGCGCCGGCAACATGAATGAGGACCTGCTCGAGATCGTGCGCGCCAACGTGCGCGAGCCGGTGCAGGTGGAGGGTGACCTGTTCTCGCTCATTGCCTGCAATGACAAGGGTGGCGAGCGCCTGCGCGACATGATGCGCGAGTCCGACATCGACCGGCTGGACGAGCTGGCCGGGCACATCATCGGCCATTCCGAGGCGGCGACCCGCGCCGAGATCGCGAATCTGCCGGCCGGCACCTACCGGAATACGGTCACCATCGACGGCTACGACCACCCGATCAAGCTCAAGGCGGCGCTCAGCATCGGCGACGGCCAGATCGACGTCGACTTCGCCGGCACCTCGCCGGTGAGCGCCTACGGCATCAACGTGCCACTCTCCTACACCATCGCCTACACCTCGTTCGGGGTGAAGTGCCTGGTGGCGCCGCGGATTCCGAACAACGCCGGCTCGCTCAAGCCGATCCGGGTGAGCGCCCCCGAGGGCTCGATCCTGAACGCGCCGCCGCCCTGCGCCGTGGCGATTCGCCACGTGATCGGCCAGATGCTGCCCGACGCGGTGTTCGGCTGCCTGCACCAGGCGCTGGAAGGTGGGGCGCCGGCGGAAGGCTCCTCGGCGCTCTGGGTGCCGCAGCTGCGCGGCGGCCACGGTGTGGGTGACGCCGCCGGCGCCGGCAATGCCACGCCGTTCACCACGCTCTCGTTCCACGCCGGCGGCACCGGGGCCAGGCCGGGCAAGGACGGGCTGTCGGCGACCGCCTTTCCCAGCGGCGTGCGCAGCGTGCCGGTGGAGGTCATCGAGTCGGTGGCCCCGGTGGTGGTGTGGCGCAAGGAGCTGCGCACCGACTCCGGCGGGCCGGGCAAGACCCGCGGCGGCCTGGGCCAGGTGATGGAGATCGCCAGCGCCGAGGAGGCGCCGTTCTCGGTCTACGCCATGTTCGAGCGCATCGATCACCCGGCGCGCGGCCGCGACGGCGGGCTCATGGGGGCGCCGGGCCGGGTCGGGCTCGCCTCCGGGGCGGCGCTCAAGGGCAAGGGCCACCAGGTGGTGCCGCCGGGCGAACGGCTCCGGCTGGAGATGCCGGGCGGCGGCGGCCTGGGCGAGCCGAAACAGCGCCCCAAGGACCGGGTGTTGGACGACCTTAAGAACGGTCTCATCTCGGCCGAGGCCGCGGAACGCGTCTACGGCCTGAACGCCAAGGCCGCCGCCGAGTAGCCGCAGCCGCCCCTCCCTGGTGCGCCGGATGGCCGGTAGGGAAGCATAGCGTTGGCGTTGACCCGAGCGGATGGTGAAGGCCGTGGACACCAGGGCGGTCGGACGGTCGACGCCACGGTCATCGAGGTTATGGTGTGATGAATGAGAACCGCGTGAAATTCTATTTCGCCTACAACAGCCCTTACGCCTTCCTAGCCAACACGCGTATCGAGAAGGAACTCGCCCCCCTCGGCACGACGATCCGGTACATGCCGGTCTATCAGCCCCGAACCGGGGGCGGCGGACCCGATATGAGCTCGCCGAGAATTCGTTACATCGGTGAGGACGTCGCCCGGTTCGCCAAGGCTTACGGTCTCAAGCTGAACATCGGTCCCTTCGCCGACACGGGCAAGGCTTGCCGAGGGTTCCTGTTTGCCGACAAGGCGGGCAAGGGCAAGCCCTACCATGACCGCGTCTTCGAGGCGCGTTGGCTCGAAGGGAAGGACATCGGAGACGGCGACACCCTGGTCGCGATCGCCGTTCAGTGTGGGCTAGACAGGAATTCGTTCCTCGAAGCCGTCAAACAAGACAGCCCTTTCGCAGCGGACCTCGAGCGATGCAATGCCGAGGCTGAATCCGACGGGGTCTTCGGCTTCCCCTTCTTCGTCTACGGCGGCTGCAAGTTCTGGGGAAACGACCGGATCGAATGGCTGGTGGGAGAGATCCGCGAGCGTCAACAATCCTAATGGCGGCCTGAAGAGGCAGGCTCGGCGTCGCCCGAGACCCCGGCCCCTGTTTCAAGGCCCTGCCCTAGTACCCACCATTACGGAAGCGTGAGTCGCTCCCCTCACCCTGGCCTCTCCCCCCGCAAGCGGGAGGAGAGGGGAATTAAGTATTTGGATGCGCGTGACTTTTCCCTCTCCACCTTGAGGGGGAGACGGTAGGGTGAGGGGGTGATCGGGGACGCACGCCCCTTCAGCGTTCGGCCCTAATCGCGGCCGCGGGCGATGAAGGGCGGGTTCTTGAAGCCGGGCTTGCCGTAGCCGAGCGCCGCCCCGTCCACGGTCTCGACCCGGCCGCCGGCGGCGGTGAGCACCGCCTGGCCGGCCGCGGTGTCCCATTCCATGGTGGGGCCGAAGCGGGGGTAGAGGTCGGCCAAGCCGCGGGCGATCAGGCAAAACTTGATGGCGCTGCCCATGGTCAGCCGCCGCGCCACCTTGTGGCGGGCCAGGTAGGCCTCGAACTTGGCCCCCCTGCCATGGGCGCGGCTGCCGACCACGGTGAGCCCCGCGGCCGGCGCCGCCCGGGCCGAAATCGCCCCCGGCCGGCCGGCGCCGTCGGCGACCACGGCGCGGCCGGGCGCCGGCGTCCAGTAGGTGGCGCCCAGGGCCGGCGCGTGCACCACCCCCAGCACCGGGCGGCGGTCGCGGATCAGCGCGATGTTGACCGTGAAATGGTCGTTGCGGCGCAGGAACTCCTTGGTGCCGTCGAGCGGGTCCACCAGCCAGTACCGCGCCGGCGCGGCCGGCCCTGGCTTCGCCGGCCCTGGCTTCGCCGGAGGCTTCGCCGAGGCGAGAG
>JBHICX010000099.1:0-8065 GCA_046759805.1 Kiloniellales bacterium
CACGCCCCCACCCGGCCCCCGGCCCGTCCGCCGGGGCGGGCACCCACGGCAGTGTCGGCTCAGGGTGGCCGGGTGGGGGCGTGGGCCGGTTCAGCCTGAATGGATAATGCGCTAGCGACTGCCGTACCGGCACGAGGGTGCGGGGAGAGGCCGAGACAGGACGTTGGGTCAGGGCGCCAAAGGCCACGGCGGGCGGCGTTTGTCAAGGCGGCGGGCGAAAGCGGCGTGTGCGGCGCAACGGCCCGCTCGCGCCCGATCCGGGCGCGGTTGCGAGACCCATAGTCGGCCCCGGGGGGCGCTTTCGCCCCGGGGGAATTCCGTGTATATCCGCGGCCATGGCCCGCAAGTCATCGCTCACCCACCCCGCCGGCCGGTACCTCGTCATCTCCAGCACGCCCGCACTGGCCGACTTCTGCAAGCGTCAGGCCCGGGCCGGCTACGTAACCATCGACACCGAGTTCATACGGGACAAGACATTCTGGCCGCAGCTCTGTCTGGTCCAGATCGCCGGGCCGGATGAGGCCGCCGCCGTGGACAGCCTGGCCCCCGGCATCGAGCTTGGCCCGCTCCTTGAGCTGTTGACCAAGCCGGCCGTGCTCAAGGTCTTCCACGCCGCGCGCCAGGACATCGAGATTTTCTTTCACCTGGCCGGGATCATCCCGCAGCCGCTGTTCGACACCCAGGTGGCGGCGATGGTCTGCGGCTTTGGCGAGTCCGCGGCCTACGAGACGTTGGTGGCCAAGCTCACTGGCGAGCGCATCGACAAGACCTCTCGCTTTACAGACTGGGCGCGGCGGCCGCTTTCCGAACGGCAGCTCAGTTACGCGATTGCCGACGTAACCCTCATGCGCCCGATCTACGAGCGATTTTGCAAGCGCCTTGAGAGCTCGGGGCGGGCCGCGTGGCTGGAGGAGGAGATGGCGGTGATCAGCGACCCGGCGACCTATCGACTCGATCCGCGCACCGCCTGGATGCGGCTCAAGTCCAAGAGCACCGATCGGCGCTATCTCGCGGTGTTGCGGGAACTAGCGGCATGGCGCGAGGAGGAGGCCATGCGGCGCGACCTGCCGCGCGGTCGAGTGCTGCGCGATGCCGCCTTGTTGGAGATCGCCAGGCAGGCGCCGCAGAGCGCGGCACAGCTCGCCCGCAGCCGCGGCCTGCCCCGGGGCTATGCCGCAAGCCGGGCCGGCCGGGCGGTGCTGGCCGTGGTCCGCCGCGGCCTCGCGGTCCCCGACGCGGACCGCCCGCAGCCGCCGGCAAAGCCGCAGCCGAGTGCCGCTGATGTGCCGGTGATCGAGCTAATGAAGGTGCTGCTGAAACAGAAATGCGAGGCGCACCGCGTTGCCCAGAAGCTGGTGGCGAGCGCCGACGACCTGATGGCGCTGGCGGCCGATGACGGTGCTGACGTGCCGGCCCTGCACGGGTGGCGGTACCAGGTGTTCGGCGCCGACGCGCTGGCCCTCAAACAGGGGCGTCTGGGACTCGCGCTCAGCGGGCGCAAGATCGAGCTGATAGAACTGGCGGCGCGTGATCAAGCGGAGGCCACCACGGCGCACGGCCGAAAATGACCGCGCCGCGGCCGGTCCCCCGAGCTTCGGCTGAAGAATGGGGTCAGAGGGCCTGTTGAAAAACTCAGTTTGACCGATGAACGGCGCAATCATCGAATTTGTGACGGCAGTAGGACGACCCATTGTTGCGCGCCCAGACTTGCTGGCGAATCGATCTTGCGCCCCGGACCCCTCAAGATGACTTTTTCAACAGGCCCTCCAACCCCATTTTCAGCCGGGAGGGCGTGGGCTGGCGCGATTCCACTCAAATGGAAAATGCTCTAGGTCGGCGGTTCGATCGCCGATTGGAACGTCGGCACCTCCGGCGCCAGTTCGTAGGCGATGCGGAAATGCTCCTCCGCCGCCGCAGCGTCGCCCTTCGCCTTCAGCACCAGGGCGAAGTTGTAATGGGTCTCCGGGTCATCCGGCCTGAGCCGCAGCGCTTCCCGGTAATGCTCTTCCGCCGCCGCGAGCTCCCCCTTCCCCTGCAGGAGAATCGCCAGGTTATTATGGGCTTCCGGGAAGTCCGGCCACAGGCGCAATGCCGCCTCGTAATGGGTCTGCGCCGCCTCGAGCTCGCCCTTATGGTCGAGCAAGATGGCGTAGTTGTAATGCGCCTCCTTGTAGTCGGGCCTGAGCCGCAATGCCTCCCGATAGTGCGCCTCCGCCTGCCCTGGCTCACCTTTGTCCTCCAGCAGGATGGCGTAATTGTTATGCACCTCCGGGTGTCCCGGGCGCAGGCGCAGCGCCGCCTGGTAGTGTTCCTCCGCCGATGCCAGCTCGCCCCTGGCCTTCATCAGGTTGGCGTAGCTGTGGTGCGCGTCGACGTAGTCCGGCCTGAGCCGCAAGGCCTCGCGATAATGCTGCATCGCTCCAGGCATGCTGGCCCTGGATTCCAGCAGCAAAGCGTAGTTGTAGTGCGCCTCCGCGGAGTCCGGCCTGAGCCGCAAGGCCTCGCGATAATGCTTGGCCGCCCCGATATCATCACCCCCGGCCCGCAGCAGGATTGCCAGGTTATTATGGGCCTCGGGGTAATCCGGTCGCACTCGTAGGGCCTGGCGATAACAGTCCTGCTCTTCCTGGCTGTTCTCCTTGGCCGTGCCGATGAGCCCGACCCCTTTCAGGAACCAGGCCTCGGCGGTCAGCTCCTCACTCGGCTTCGCGGCCAGGGCGGCCTCGTCCAGCGCCGCGATGCGGTACAGCACCCGCTGCGGCAGATGGTCGCCCTGCAACGCATGGCTTCCCGCCGCCTCGAACCGATACATCGGCAGATCGACCAGTTCCAGGACGTTCTCGGTGACGAACAGGGCGTTGGCCTCGGCCACGCCCTCCACCCGTTTGGCCAGGTTGATGGCCCTGCCGATCCAGGCGTCACTGTCGTCGAGCCGCGTGCATTCCCCAAAATGACATCCCAAACGCAGCGGGATCCGGGGCAAATCCCGTTCCGCCGAGACCGACCCTTCGTCCTGCGTCCACCTGTCGATCAGCCTGAGGCCGAACTGAACCGCCGCATCGGCGCTTTCATACAGGAACAGGTGGCCGTCCCCGGTGAAATTGAAATGAAGGCTGCCATACTGGGCGGCCATCGACTCGGCGAGGAACCGGTACTCCGCGATGACGGCCACCATCTCGTCGCGCGGCGTTCGGGCCCAGACGTCCGAATGCCGCTCGAGGTCGGAGAAGACGGCGACAAGATAACTGCCCATCGAGCGCGCCCGCATGGCCGTTGTGACGCTTTGCTCCTGGCAAGGCCTGGCGCCCCAGTCTATCATGCCGGTTCCGGCCGATCACGACCCGTGAGGAAGGAGAGGCGTCATGCCCAAGTACATGGTCGAGCGGCACCTCCCCGGCATCACCCCGGATCAACTTCAAGCCGCCGCGACCCGTGGCAAGAACACGACGGCGGAGATGACGCGCCAGGGAACGCCGGTCCGCTATCTGCGCTCCACCTTCGTTCCCGGCGAGGACAAGTGTTTCTGCCTTTTCGATGCACCGTCGGCGGATGCTGTCAAAGTGGCCAATGAGCGCGCCCAGATTCCCTTCGAGCGCATCGTGGACGCCATGCACATTGCCTCGGAGGATCTGGACTAACGTCGGCTGAACGGAGCGCGAGGCCGGCTTCGGCACCACCGGGGCCGATGCGGCACGTTGAGGCTTCTTCACGACACGCGCTGGCCTCGGACCCGGAGGTCGTGGCGCTGATCTTGGGCGACCTTGAGGCCACGCGGGCTTTGGCCGGCCGGATCGCGGCGCTGGCCCGGCGCGGCGATGTAATCGGGCTCACGGGGCCGCTTGGCGCCGGCAAGACCGTGTTTGTCCGCGACTTCATCCGGGCCCGCGCCGCAATGTTGCAGGCGCCCGCACCCGGCGAGGTGCCGAGCCCGACCTTCACCCTGGTGCAGGTCTACGAGTTGCCGCAGGCGGCGGTCTGGCATATCGACCTGTATCGCCTGGAGACGCCGGACGAGGCCTGGGAGCTCGGCATCGAGGAGGCGTTCGGCGAGGGCATCGCGCTCATCGAATGGCCGGAGCGCCTGGGCCCATTGCTCCCCGCCGGGCGCCTCGAGGTCGACCTGCGCTTCGTCAAGGGGCCCCCACAGGCGCGCCGGGCGCGGCTTTCGGGCCATGGTGCCTGGGCCCGGCGGCTCAGGGAGGCGCGGCTGGGTGGCTGACCGGGCGGCGACCATCGACCGGTTCCTGGAACGTGCCGGCTGGGCCGATGCCCGGCGCCAGCTGCTTGCCGGCGATGCCTCGTTCCGGCGCTATCACCGCCTGATGCGAGGCGGGCGCCGCGTGGTGCTGATGGACGCGCCTGCGCCGCCGGAGCGGCTTCGTCGCGCAGGTGCGCCGCTGCCCAAGGAGGAAGTTCGCCGCTTCGTCACCGTCGCCCGGCTGTTGCGTCGCCTCGGCTTTAGCGCCCCCGAGGTTCTGGCCGAGGACCCGACGCACGGGCTGTTGCTGCTCGAGGATTTGGGCGACGACACTTACACCCGGCTGCTCGCCGACGGGGCCGACGAGGCGGCGCTGTACCGACTGGCGGTGGACCTGCTCATCGCCCTGCACCGCCGCTTCGACTTGGCCCGCGACGGGGCCGGGGTTCCGCCCTATGACGACCGGCGCCTGCTCGACGAGGCGGTGCTGCTGGTCGACTGGTACATGCCCGCCGTGTTTGGCGAGACGCCGGCGGCAGCGCTGCGTCAGGACTACCTGGCGGCATGGCGCTCGGTGTTCGCGACCGCCCGGGCGGTGCCGCAGGCACTGGTGCTGCGCGACTTCCACATCGACAATCTGATGCGGCTCGAGGACCGCGCCGGCGTCGCCGCCTGCGGTCTGTTGGACTTCCAGGACGCGGTCATCGGCCCGATAAGCTACGACTTGGTCTCCTTGTTGGAGGACGCGCGGCGCCACGTCCCCGCCGGGCTTCGCCGCCGCATGTCGCGGCGCTACCTGGATGCCTTCCCCGGCCTCGACCGCGACGCCTTCCAGGCGTCCTATGCCGTCTTGGGGGCGCAGCGCAGTGCCAAGGTCATCGGCATCTTCACCCGGCTGTGGCGGCGCGACGGCAAGCCCCGGTACCTGGCGCACATCCCGCGGGTCTGGCGCTGGCTCGAGGGTGACCTCGGCCATCCGGCGCTGCGCCGGATGGCCGCCTGGTTCGACCGCAACCTTCCGCCGGAGCGTCGGGTCGTACCGGCAAGCGAGCGGCGATGACAGCGCCGGTCTCGGTCGGCATGGTGCTGGCGGCCGGGCTGGGCACCAGGCTGCGGCCGCTCACCGACGAGGTTCCGAAGCCGCTGCTCGAGGTCGCCGGGCGCCCGCTGATCGACTGGGCGCTTGACCGGCTGCACGCGGCCGGCGTAGCCCAGGTGGTGGTCAACACCCATTACCAGGCGGCGCGGATCGAGGCGCATCTGGCTGGACGCGTCAGGCCCCGGATCGTGATCTCGCACGAGCCGCAGCTCTTGGAGACCGGCGGCGGGGTCAAGCAGGCGCTGTCGCATCTCGGCCAAGGTCCGTTCTACGTGGTGAACTGTGACGCCATCTGGACCGACGGGCCGCGCCCGGCGCTGGCCCGACTGGCGGCGGCCTGGGACGACGGCGCGATGGACGCGCTGATGCTGTTGCAGCCGACGGCGGATCTCTCGAGCTATGACGGCGCCGGCGACTATTTCCTCGGGCCCGGCCTCCAGGCGCGTCGGCGAGGCGAGCGCGACGTGGCGCCCTATCTGTTCACCGGCATCCAGCTGTTGCACCGGCGGGCGTTCGAGGGAACCCCCGACGGCCGGTTCTCGCTCAACCTGGTCTACGACCGGATGCAGGCGCGGCGGCAGTTGGCGGCGATCGTGCATGACGGCGCCTGGTTCCACGCCGGCACGGCGGAGGGGCTGGATTTGGCGACGGCGGCGCTGACCGGGCACGCCGTCTCGGTCGACCGGCGCTGAGGAGCGCACCATGGCGGCGGCGGAACCTACCGTCTACAGCATCGCGCCGGGGCTTCCCTTCGTCGACACGCTGGCCGCCGGCATCCTCGACCAGGCTGCCCCGGAGCCCACGGCGCTCGCCGCGTATACCGTGTTGCTACCGACCCGGCGCGCCTGCCGGGCGCTGGCCGACGCTTTCCTGCGCCGCGCCCAGGGCCGGGCGCTCTTGTTGCCGCGCCTGATCCCGCTCGGCGACCTGGACATCGACGAGCTGACGCCGGGCGCAGGCGAGGACACCGACCTGGAAATTGGGCCCGACCTGCCGCCGGCAATCCCGGCGCTGCGCCGGCAACTCCTGCTGACGCGGCTGGTGCTGAAATGGGGGGCGGCCCAGCCCGACGGCCCGCCGGCGCCGGACCAGGCCGCGCGGCTCGCCGCGGAGCTGGCCCGGCTCATGGATCAGGTACAGACCGAGCGGCTGTCGCTGGCCGGGCTGGCGCGGCTGGTGCCAGAGGAATATGCGCGGCACTGGCAGATCACTCTCGGGTTCCTGACCATCCTCACCGAGCATTGGCCGCGGGTGCTGGCCGAAGAGGGCTGTCTCGACCCGGCCGACCGGCGCAACCGGGTGCTGCAGGCCCAGGCCGAGGCATGGCGCCGGGCGCCGCCGCTGGGGCCGGTGATCGCCGCCGGGACCACCGGCAGCATCCCGGCGACCGCGGACCTGATCGCCGTGGTCGCCAGGCTCGAGCACGGGGCGGTGGTGCTGCCCGGCCTCGACCGGCACGCCGATGCCGAGAGCTGGGCGGCGATCCACGACGAACCCACTCACCCGCAGCACGCCATCGCCCGGCTGCTCGGCCATCTCGGGGTCGACCGGGAGGCGGTGGCGGAGTGGCCGGCGCCGGGAATGGCGGCGGAGGCACCGCCGGGTTCGGCGGCGGGGGCGGGGCGCGCGCGGCTCGTTTCCGAGGCGATGCGGCCGGCCGCTACCAGCGAGGACTGGCGCGCCCTGGCCGAGGATGGCATCGCCTCCGGGGCCCTTGACGGCGTGACCCGCGTCGACTGCCCGGGACCGCGCGAGGAGGCGGAGGTGGTGGCGCTCATCATGCGCCAGACCCTGGACCTGGTGGAGGACGGGCGCACGGCGGCGCTGGTCACCTTCGACCGGGAGCTAGCACGGCGGGTGGCGGCGGCGCTCGATCGCTGGGGCGTGCAGGTCGACGATTCGGCCGGCATCCCGCTGGCCGACAGCGCGCCTGGCGCCTTCCTGCGGCTGCTCGCGGCGATGCTGGCCGAGGGCCTGGCGCCGGTCCCCTTGCTCGCCTGCCTCAAGCACCCGCTGGCCGCCGGCGGCCGCCGGCCGGCGGCGTTCCGGTCGCTGGCCCGACGGCTGGAACGCCAGGTCCTGCGCGGACCCCGGCCTGAGCCGGGCTTCGCCGGCCTCGGCGCGGCGCTCGGCGACCGCGACCCGGAGCTTTCCGCCTGGATCGACGAGCTTTCGGCCATGACCCGGCCGTTGGCCGAGGCGCTTGCCGCCGAGGCGGTGGATCTGGAGCGGCTGGTCGCCGCCCATGTGGAGGCCGCCGAGCGGCTGGCGGCGAGCCATGAAACCGCCGGCTCCGAGCGCCTGTGGGCCGGCGAGGCGGGCGAGGCGGCGGCCGGATTCGTGGCCGAGTTGCGCCAGGCGGCGGCGGGCTTTCCGGCGCTTGTCGGCCACGCCTATCCGGCGCTGCTGGCGGTGCTGATGACGGGCCGCGTGGTACGCCCGCGCTATGGTCGGCATCCGCGACTGTTCATCTGGGGGCCGCTGGAGGCCCGGCTGCAACAGGCCGACCGGCTGATTCTCGGCGGCCTCAACGAGGCCGGCTGGCCACCGGAGGCGGCGGCGGACCCGTGGCTCAGCCGACCGATGCGCCTCGAGTTCGGCCTGCCGCCGCCGGAGCGCCGGATCGGCCTCAGCGCCCATGACTTCGCCCAGGGCTTCTGCGCAAGCCAGGTGGTTCTGACCCGGGCCGAGCGGGTCGAGGGGACGCCGACGGTGCCGTCGCGCTGGCTTTTGAGGCTGGATGCCGTGCTCGCCGCGGCCGGGCTCGA
>JBHICX010000100.1:0-7775 GCA_046759805.1 Kiloniellales bacterium
CCTCAGAAATTGGCGATGAGCCGCAGCTCTTCGCCCGGCTGGGTGCGGGCGAAGCGCTCGATCTCGTGACACATCTCGATGAAGCCGTCCTCGTAGTCGAAGCTGTAGGCGTCGGCCATGGTCTTCAGCGTGCGCAGCTCCTTGCGCGTCAGCACCAGCACCGGATTCTCCTTCCCGGCGGCGGGGTCCGGCCGGCCGAGCTGAAAGTTGTCGGTGATGTCGGAAAGCCGGTAGTCGCCGCCCTGGTAGAGGTGGACCAGCACAGGGCGGCCCTTGGCATCGGTTGCCCAGACGCCGGGCGCGTCTGGGAGGGCGGGGTCGGCGGCCATGTCATGTCTCCCTTCGATTGCCGATCAGATCCAGCCATTCCTGTTCCGAGAGGGTGGTCACCCCCTGCTCGCGCGCCTTGGCGGCCTTGGAGCCGGCCTCGGCGCCGACCACCACGAAGTCGGTCTTGCGCGACACCGAGCCCGCCACCTTGGCGCCGAGCGCCTCGGCCCGCGCCTTGGCCTCGCCGCGGGTCATGCCGCTGAGCGCGCCGGTGAACACCACGGTCTTGCCCGCGAGCGGGCTGTCGGCCGTCTCCGGGGCGGCGAAGTCGGTGACCGTGACCTGGGCGGCCAGGTCGTCGAGAACCTCCCGGTTGTGCGGCTCGGCGAAGAAGCCGAGGATGTCGGCCGCCACCGAGGGGCCGATCTGGTCGATGTCGACCAGCTCGCGGTAGGCGTCGCTATCCGGGTCCTGGGCCGCCGCCATGGCCCGGCGCCAGTGGTCGAGCGAGCCGTACTGCCGGGCCAGCAACCGCGCCGTGGCCGGTCCCACCTGGCGGATGCCGAGCGCGTAGATGAAGCGCTCCAGCGGGATCTCGCGGCGCGCCCCGATGGCGGCGAGCAGGTTGGCGAGCGACTGCTTGCCCCAGCCCTCGCGGCCTTGGATCGCCTCCGCATGATCGGCCAGGCGAAAGATATCGCCGGGCGAGCGCAACAGCCCGTCGCGCCAGAACGCGGCCACGTGCTTGCCGCCGAGCCCGTCGATGTCGAAGGCGTCGCGCGAGACGAAGTGCTTCAGGCGCTCCACGGCTTGCGCCGGACAGACGAGTCCAGCGGTGCAGCGCCGCACCGCCGCGCCCGGCTCGCGCAGCGCCAGGCTGCCGCAGATGGGGCAGCGGTCGGGATGGGCATAGGGGGTGCTGGCCTTGGGCCGCTGGTCCTCGACCACACGCACCACCTGCGGGATCACGTCGCCGGCCCGCTGCACCACCACCGTGTCGCCGACCCGGATATCCTTGCGGGCGATCTCGTCCTCGTTGTGCAGCGTGGCCCGGGACACCACGACGCCGCCGACGGTGATCGGATCGAGCGCCGCCACCGGGGTCAGCGCCCCGGTGCGCCCGACCTGCACGGTAATGGCGCGCAGCACGGTCTCTGCCTGCTCGGCCGGGAACTTGTGGGCCACGGCCCAGCGCGGCGCCCGGCTGACGAATCCGAGCCGCCCTTGCCAGTCGATCCGGTTGACCTTGTAGACCACCCCGTCGATGTCGTAGGCGAGCCCGGCGCGCTCGTCGCCGACCCGGTGGTAGAGCGCCAGCGCCTCGCCGACGCTGCGGCACAGCGCGGCGTAAGGGTTGACCTGAAAGCCCCAACCCTTGAGGCGGTCCAGGAACTCCCAGTAGCTGGCGCCCGGCGGCTCGCTGATCTCGCCCCAGCCATAGGCGAAGAAGTGCAGCGGGCGCGACGCGGTGATCGCCGGGTCGAGCTGGCGCAGGCTGCCGGCGGCGGCGTTGCGGGGATTGGCGAAGGTGGGCTCGCCCTGCGCTTCGCGCTCGGCATTGAGCGCCCGGAAGCCGGCGCCGGTCATGTAGACCTCACCGCGCACGTCGATGACCTCGGGCAGCTTCTTGCCGCGAAGTGCCTTGGGTAAATCCATCAGCGTCGCCAGGTTGCGGGTGATGTCCTCGCCCACGGCGCCGTCGCCGCGGGTCGCGCCCAGGACATAGCGGCCGCCCTGGTATCGGGCCGAGGCGGATACCCCGTCGATCTTGGGCTCGGCGACGATCTCGACGGTCTCATCCGCCGTGAGCCCGAGGAAGCGGCGCACCCGGGCGAAAAACTCCTCGACGTCGGCGTCGTCGAAGGCATTGCCGAGGGACAGCATCGGCACCCGGTGGCTGACCTTGGCGAAGCCGGGCGCCGGCGCCGCGCCCACCTGCCGGGTCGGGCTGTCGGGCGTCGCCAGTTCCGAATACCGCGCCTCGATGTCGACCAGCCGCTGGAACAGCGCGTCGTACTCGGCGTCGGAGATGATCGGGGCATCGCGCTGGTAGTACGCCTCGTTGTGTTGGCGTATTTCGGCCGCCAGGGCCTCGTGTTCGCTCCGCGCCTCGGCCTCGCTCAGCCGGTCCACGGCGATGCCGCGCAGCTCCGCGTTCATCGTCGCCGGCTCACGCCGCGCCCTGGATCAACCGCTCGGCCTGGGCGCGGGCCTCGTCGGTGACCTTGGCGCCGGACAGCATGCGAGCGATCTCCTCGCAGCGCCCGGCGGCGGCCAGCGCCTCGACCCGGGTCACGGGCGCCGCCCCGTCCGGACCCGCGACCTTGCTGACGCGCCAGTGCAAGCCGGCGCGCGCCGCCACCTGCGGCGAGTGGGTCACCACCAGGACCTGCACGTCTTCGGCGAGCCGGGCCAGGCGTTCGCCGACCGCCGCCGCGGTGGCGCCGCCGATGTCACTGTCCACCTCGTCGAACACCAGGCTCGGCGCCGTCTCGGCGCGTCCCAGCACCACCTTCAGGATCAGCATGAAGCGCGACAGCTCGCCGCCCGAGGCGATCTTGGCCAAGGGCCCCGGCGGCGTGCCCGGATTGGTGGCCACCTCGAACATGATCTTCTCGCGCCCCTCCGGGCCCCAGTCGCCTTCGTCCAGCGGTTGCACGACGGAACGAAAACGCGCCGCCTCGAGCTTGAGCAGCGGCAGCTCGGCGGCAACCGCGGCGTCGAGCCGGCCGGCCGCCGCCCGCCGGCCCGCGCTCAGCGCCTCGGCCGCCGATACGTAGGCGTCGCGGGCGGCTGCGGCCTCGGCGGCGAGGCGTTTGATCACTTCGTCCCGGTCATCGATGCCCGCCAACCGACGGGCCAGGTCCTGGCGCAGGGCGGCCAACTCGTCGGTCTCGACACGGTGCTTGCGGGCGACCTCGCGCAGGGTGAACAGGCGCTCCTCGATGGCCTCGAGGCGGCCCGTATCGAACTCGATGTCATGGCCGAGCGAGCGCAGCTGGGCCACGACCTCGGCGACCTCTGCGGCGGCCCGGTCGAGCGCGCCGAGCACCGCATCGAGCCGCCCCGAGGCCTTCGCCGCGACGCCTTGCAAGCGCCGTCGGGCGCGGCCGAGGCCGGTCTCGCACCCGGACTCGCCGGCCAGATCGGCGTCGGCCCCGGCCAGCGCCTCGACCAGACCCTCGGCGTTCATCAGCAGGGTCCGGGACGCCGCCAGCGCCTCGCCCTCGCCCGGCTGCGGGTCTAGCGCCTCGAGTTCGGCGACCGCGTGGCGCAGGAAGTCCTCCTCGGCGCGAGCCGTCTCGGCCTCGGCTTCGGCCTCGCGGTGTGTCTGCTCGGCCCGGCGCCAGGCGGCCCAGGCCTGGCGCACCGCCGCCACCGCCGCGTCCAGGCCGCCATAGGCATCCAACAGGGCGCGCTGCACCGCGGGGTCGGCCAGGCCGTGCTCCTCGGCCTGCCCCTGGACCTCGACCAGCGCTCCGCCGAGCCGGCGCAACAGCCCGATGCTGACCGGATGGTCGTTGACGAAGGCACGGCTGCGGCCGTCGGCGCCCTGCACCCGGCGCAGCACGATCTCCCCCTCCAGGTCGAGCCCCTGCTCGGCCAACAGCGCCCGCGCCGGGTGGTCGTCCGGCAGGGCGAAGTCGGCGCTGACCACGGCCTGCGCGGCGCCATGACGGACCAGGCCGGAATCGGCCCGGGCGCCGAGCGCCAGGCCAAGCGCGTCCAAGAGGATCGACTTGCCGGCGCCGGTCTCGCCGGTAAGCACGCCAAGGCCCGCCTGGAACTCGAGATCGAGCCGGTCGATAAGGACCACGTCCCGGATCGACAGGGACTGCAGCATTGATGCTCAGAAGATGTTGCGCAACCAGGAATCCGCCTTGGGCTCGGGCCTGAGCTCGATCCCTTCGAGAAGGGCGTAGCTGTCCATGTACCATTCGCTGCCGGGAAAGTTGTATCCCAGGACCGCCGCCGCCGTCTGCGCCTCGTCGGTGACGCCGAGCGCCACATAGGACTCGGTGAGCCGGTGCAGGGCCTCGGGCACGTGGGTCGTGGTCTGATAGGACTCGACCACGGTTCGGAACCGGTTGATGGCGGCCAGGTAATGGCCGCGCTGTTGATAGTAGCGGCCGATCTCCATCTCCTTGCCGGCCAGATGGTCGCGAGTCAGGTCGATCTTCAACTGGGCGTCGCGGGCGTACTTGCTGTCGGGGAACCGGGTCACGATCTCCTCCAGCGATCGGAGCGCCAGCTCGGTCATCTTCTGGTCGCGGCCGACGTCCGAGATCTGCTCGTAGTAACACAGGCCCTTGAGATAATACGCGTAAGCCACGTCGCGGTTGCCGGGATGCAGGCTGATGAACCGGTCGAGGGCGATGATCGCCTCGTCGTATTTGTTCTTCTGATAGTAGGCGAAGGCCGCCATCAGCTGCGCCTTGGTGGCCCAGACCGAGTACGGGTGCTGGCGCTCGACCTCGTCGAACAGCTTGGCCGCCTCCTCGTGCTTGCCGGCACCGGCCAGGTCCATGGCCTCGTTGTACAGCTCCTCGACCGGCTGCTCGACGTAGTCCGACTCGCCCGTCGATTCGCAGGCGGCAAGGGCGGCGGCGGCCAGAATCGCGATGAGGCCCATGAGCGCCCGGCCGCGACGCGGCGTCGTCTCGGCCCGGCGATTCGAGCAAGGTGCAAGGGTTGCGGTCACGGATCGGGTATGGCTCGCCTTCACGCCCCGGGGACCGCCGCATGCGGGCCGCGCGCATCCCCGGAATCGCCCGTCATATAGCACTTCCGGGCCCTTTCCCACAATCCAAAGGGGCGCCGGCGGAGTGGACTGGTGGTTGGTGAGGATCCAAGCGCCCGCCGGGCGGCGCCTGATTGTCCGGCGCCGCCCCGCGGGTCTCCTGACGAGGTAACGGGCGTTCAGGACGTGTACTCATAAGCGCGCTTGCAGTGGATGGGGTATTCGGTCCGCCGATGTCCGCTCGTGACCCACAGCGGACTCAGTGACAGCCGTATCGGCCCTTCCCTTCAGCGGGGCGCGGCGTAACCTAAAAAGTGGTATCGTTCGTGGGGGCTGGTCAATTACGATAGCCACCAGAGAATCATGGGAATGACACTCGAATTGATCCGGATCAATGACCCTGGACGAGATTTATCAAGGCTTCGAGCCTGAAGGTTTGTCAACTTGGGAATGTCGGGACAAAGGTGAATGGCTGTAAAAAAGCGAATTAATTTTGCCCTCACTCTCATCGTCATATATTATGCGATGTTCGGGTTATCAGTAATTCTTGTCAGCGTCGAAAGTCTCGGGGAGCCGGAAACCTCAACAGTGGCTCTTATTTCGTCGTTTGCGTTTGGCGTGTTGGCGATCGCGGCGTGTTACTCTATGGTCACACTAAAGAGGTGGGGCTGGTTTTTAACTTTGAGTCTCTCAATTTTCGTAGCAGTTTATGGCGCCATCAACATTATAGTTATCGTTAAGGGAGCCACCAACATCATAGGCACCATTAAGGAATTCCTAGACGCCCCGATTGTGGCTATTTTGGCTATTGCGTTCATGGCGTTTTACTTTGTGATTATGATTCCGATTCCGATCGCAATTATTGCATATCTGTCGCGACAACGTGTAAAAGGGTTGTTCTTGAATTAATTCAGATTAATATGTGCCGCTCCAAAATCTGGTTTTTCCATATTAAGTCCGCCGAATCCGCCCAGAGCTTTCTTTAAACCCATGCTGCCTTCTAAAACACCTTCAACGTCCAGCGTCATCTCATTTCCCGCATTAATGAACGTTTAAAGGAACCATTCGCGTCGTCATCATTACCTATCACAACAACGACCGGGTAGTGCAGATCTAAGGCACGGGGCCGAAAGAAGCCCTGTAGTTGCCCCCCAAGTCCCTCCCGCGCCACCATTCAAGCGCAGCGGCGTGTTATTTGTTACCTCGGCCGGACCACAAACCGGCAATAGCACCTGCGCTAACACCCGGCAGGGGATGCCCCGATCCCCTATCGCAACGGCCATTTCGCGAACGTCCGGTTGTGGCTATAAGCGGACACCGGCTAGGCGCGTTTGCGCCCGTCCGCGCCTACCTTTATGAGTACATACCCTAGGCTAAGGCAGCGCGGTCTTGCGCCAGAGGCGTGTAATCCGCCGGCATCAAGCTCTCGGGCTCGAGCAAGGTGTGGCACCAGGCGGTGTCGTCGGTTAACAGCGCCTCGAGCACCCGGTGATTGAGTTTGTGGCCCGAGCAGTGGCCGTGGAAATGCCCGACGATCGGCGCCCCGGCGAGGTACAGATCGCCGATGCAGTCGAGGACCTTGTGGCGCACGAACTCGTCCTCATACCTGAGCCCGCCTTCATTGAGGACCTCGTCGCCGTTCACTACGACGGCGTTGTCCAGCGAGCCCCCGCGCACCAGGCCCATGTCCTTCAGCCGCTTCACCTCCTCGAGGAAGCCAAAGGTGCGAGCCCGCGCGATGTCCTGCTTGAAGGTCCCGTTCGAAAGACTGAGCGCGGTCTCCTGTCGGGCCACGGCCGGGCTGTCGAACTCGATCGCGAAGCTGACCCTGACCCCCGGATGCGGGGTCAACACCGCCTGCCGCTTCAAGTCGCCGACCTTGACCTGCTTCAACACCCGAATGGCACGGCGCGCGGCCGGCTGCTCCATGACGCCGGCGCACTCGATCAGGAAGACGAACGGCTCGGCGCTGCCATCCATAATCGGCACTTCCGGACCATAGGTGTCGACGATCAGGTTATCGATGCCGCAACCCCAAAGCGCCGCCATCAGATGCTCGACCGTGCCCACCGTATCGCCGTGGTCGTTGCCGAGCACCGTGCACATCGTCGAATCGACGACGTTGCTCCAATCCGCCGGGATCACCGCCTCGCGCCCGTCGATATCGGTGCGGCGAAAGAGAATTCCGGTGTCCGGCCCGACCGGGCGCAACGCCAGCGAAACCGTGCCGCCGCTATGCAAACCGATGCCGCTGCAGTGAATGGGACTGTTCAGCGTCCGCTGCGGTTCGACCGGAGTCCGCAACTGGGAGAGAGTCTCGGCTGGCCCCCCCGAGGAGATCGTTGCCGCCCGGCCCCTCCCTGTCGGCAATTCTGTCACCCTGCCCTCCAGCCATTGTAATTATTATTGGCTATGTGGGAATTGCGGGGGATGTGTAGCAACATCCCCCGCCACCCTCAAGTCACTCTTTGTTTCACATTGTTAACGGTATTCCAGTTTTATTTCAGCGACTTATCCGGGGTTCCGGACGCCTCAGTTGGCCTGTCGGCGCAGGAACGCCGGGATGTCCAGCAGATCGTCGCCCTCGCTGGACGGGGTCAGCCGCTCGTCCGCCGATACGCCCCCGAGCCGCAGCCTCCCCTCGGCGGCCGGCCGGTCCGGGGTGTCCTGATCGACGCTCGGCGGTTTCCGCGACGAAGCCCTGTCGCCCAGCACCTTTCCCACCTTCGATCTGGCGCCGCCGAGCGAAAGCCGGCCTTTGCCG
>JBHICX010000101.1:0-7680 GCA_046759805.1 Kiloniellales bacterium
CGAGTTGGATTAGGTTGACTGGTTAGAGCCCCGTGAGCGGACATCGCAACTTGCAGTGCCCATTTATGAGTCCATGGCCTAGGGCGCGGCGGCGCTGCCGCCGGCCCGCCGGCTCATGCCCGTTGCGCCGCCGCCGCCGAACAGGAAGCGAAGCACGCCAAGTGCGGCTTGTGGTAAGGTGACTTCATCCTGCCGAACAGGTGGCCGCGGGGTATGCGCCTCGATGGTGGCGAATGATCTCCGATCGCGGTTTCTGGCGCGCTGCCCAGGTGATGATCGGAGAGGAGGGCATCATGGATAGGGACGTGAACCGGCTCTTGAAGACCATAGGAACGATCGTGGTCATCCTAATAATACTCCTATTCTCAATCAGTTCGACAGTAGCTGAAGAAAAGCGGGTCGATATTGGTTCGCTTATCAAGGAACTGATGCAAATGCGCATCGAGCCTACTGTCAGAACGATGGCGGTATGGTTGCCGACCGAATTATTTGAGGCGGCATTCGCCGCTCATGGGGTGCCAGAATCTAGGGCCACACCGATTTTGGACCTGCTACGCCCCTATACGATCATCATGCTCAACAAGGCGGATGTCGGCCCCATGGGTGCGCAGACGTTCGTGTCGGAACCCGATCTAAGAAGGGACACCCGATTGGTCGATGCCGCGGGGAATCGATATACCCCGATCCAGGCCAATGAAATTCCCCCTGACATAAATATTCTGTTGGAGAATATGCGGCCCGCTATAGAAAGGTCTGCCGGGCCAGCAGGTAAGCACATGTATCTGATGGTTTTTTGGAGTGCCAACAAAACGGGGGCACGCATCGGCGAAGCGACGCGCCAGGGGCGTTTCTCAGTCGCGATCACGGACCAGATGTTGCATTGGCGGACACCGCTTGGCTCGCTTGTCCCACCCAAGAAAGACCCGATGACGGGCGAGATTCTCAGCGGTGCTTGGACTTATTCACCTTGGACCGGTGTCAAGCTCGTGCCTGTGGAGCAGTAACAGCGGATGGGGCAGCGTCCGCAACCGCCGCATGATGCCCCGGCCATTGTCACCCCAACACCGACGGATAACAAGACGATTGGGATGAAGAGGTCCGTAAGGCTTACGACCATTTTATGATGTTTGAACGAAGGCCTTGATTACCGTGGGTATGAAACGACATATAATTGGATAGGGTAGCGGTCGGCCTCACCTTCCCGAACCGGCCAACACTAGGACCAATTCAACCGGGAACTCCCTAGAATTACTGCACGAGTGTCGCAACCGACTTCACAATTAGCTCATATAGGCCCCTGCTAACGCCTTCGTTAGCAAATCCGTTAGCAAGGTCTCCGGCACCCCCCGGCCCGCCGGCTCACGCCCGTCGCTCGGCCGCCGCCGCTGCGACCGGGTGCTCGAGCCGCTCCAGCATCTCCTTCGGGACCACCTGCCAGAACCGACCCACCACGTGCGGCCAGTCGGCCAGCAGCTGCTCGGCGAAGCCCGACTGGGTCTCGCGGAAGTGCTCTTCGACCAGGGCCTTCAGCGTGTCCTGCCAGTACGCCGTCTCGACCCGCTGCCAAATCACGGTGTCCGGGTTGACCCGGTCCTGGAACTGCTGCCCGGGGTCGTACACGAAGGCCATGCCGCCGGTCATGCCGGCGGCGAAGTTGCTGCCCACCGGACCCAGGATAACCGCGATGCCGCCGGTCATGTACTCGCAGCCGTTTGAGCCGCAGCCCTCCACCACCACATGCGCGCCCGAGTTGCGCACCGCGAAACGCTCGCCGGCTTGGCCGGCGGCGAACAGGCGGCCAGCGGTGGCGCCATAGAGCACCGTGTTGCCGATGATGGTGTTGCGCTCGGTCCGCAAGGGGCTGGCGGTCATCGGCCGCACCACGATGGTGCCGCCCGACAGCCCCTTGCCCACATAGTCGTTGGCGTCGCCGAACACCTCGAGCTTCAGCCCCTGCACCGCGAACGCGCCCAAGGACTGGCCGGCCGAGCCGCGCATCCGCACGGTCACGTGCCCGGGTCTCAAGCCCATCATGCCGAACTTGCGGGTGATTGAGGACGACAGCCTGGTGCCGATGGCCCGGTAGGTGTTGCGGACGTTGTAGGCGAGCTGCATCTTCTCGCCGACCGCGAACAGGGGCTCGGCGTCCTCGATCATCTGCTTATCCAGGGTGTCCGGCACCTCGTTGCGGCCCTCGACGGTGCAATAGACCGGGTATTCGCCCGGGTCGGCCTTCACCAACAGCGGGTTGAGGTCGAGGTCGTCGAGATGCTCGGAGCCGCGGCTCACCTGGGTCAACAGATCGGTGCGGCCGATGATCTCGATGAGCGAGGTGGCCCCCAGCGAGGCCAGGATCTCGCGCACCTCCTCGGCGATGAAGCTGAACAGGTTGACCACCTTCTCCGGCGTGCCCGTGAACTTCTCCCGCAGCCGCTCGTCCTGGGTGCACACGCCGACCGGGCAGGTGTTGGAGTGGCACTGGCGGACCAGGATGCAGCCCATGGCGATGAGCGCGGTGGTGCCGATGCCGAACTCCTCCGCCCCCAGCATGGCGGCGATGGCGATGTCGCGACCGGTCTTGATGCCGCCGTCGACGCGCAGCACCACCCGGTGGCGCAGCCGATTGAGCGTCAGCACCTGATGCACCTCAGACAGCCCCATCTCCCACGGCAGGCCGGCGTACTTGATCGACGACTGCGGCGACGCGCCGGTGCCGCCGGAGTGTCCGGAGACCAAGATCACGTCGGCATTCGCCTTGGCCACGCCGGCCGCGATGGTGCCAATTCCGGTGCGCGCCACCAGCTTCACGCAGACCTTGGCGTCGGGGCTGATCTGCTTCAGATCGTAAATGAGCTGCGCCAGGTCCTCGATCGAATAGATGTCGTGGTGCGGCGGCGGCGAGATCAGCGAGACGCCCGGCGTCGAGTGGCGCAGCCGGGCGATCATCTCCGAGACCTTCAGGCCCGGCAACTGGCCGCCCTCGCCCGGCTTCGAGCCCTGCGCCATCTTGATCTCGATCTCGCGGCAGTTGTTGAGGTACTCGGCGGTCACCCCGAAGCGGGCGGAGGCCACCTGCTTGATGGCGGTGGACGCGTTGTCGCCGTTGGCCCGCGGCTGGTAGCGCGCCGGATCCTCGCCGCCCTCGCCGGAATCGGACTTGGCGCCGATCCGGTTCATGGCGATGGTGAGCGTCTCATGCGCCTCCGGGCTCAAGGCGCCGAGCGAGATCCCGGGCGCGACCAGGCGCTTCCTGAGCTCGGTGATCGATTCCACGTCGTCGGTCGAGACCGGCTCGCGGTCCGGTTTGAAGCCCAACAGGTCGCGCAGGTTGATCGGCGGCAGCTCGTACTGGCCCTTGGCGTATTTCTTGTAGGTGGCGTAGGAGTCGGAGGCGCAGGCGGTCTGCAGCACGTGGATCAGCCGGCCGTCATGTTGGTGCGGCTCGCCGCCCCGGCGGTAGCGATAGAAGCCGCCGATCGGCAGCGGGATGACGTCCGGGTCCATCGCCCGCTCGTGGATCTCCAGCACCTTACGTTGGATGCCGGACAGGCCGATGCCGGAGATGCGCGACGACATGCCGGGGAAGAACTCGCTGACCAGCGAACGGCTGAGCCCGATGGCCTCGAAGGTGTAGCCGCCGCGGTAGGAGCTGATCACCGCGATGCCCATCTTCGACATGATCTTCAAGAGCCCCTTGCCGACCGCCTGCTTGTAGCGTTCGACGCACTGGGCCAGGGTCTGTTCGCCGAACAACCCGCGCGCATGGCGGTCGGCGATCACCTCCTGCGCCAGATAGGCGTTGACCGTGGTGGCACCGACGCCGATCAGCACCGCGAAGTAGTGCACGTCCAGGCACTCGGCCGAACGCACGTTGAGCGAGGTGAAGGTACGCAGCTTCTGGCGGATCAAGTGCGTGTGGACCGCACCGGCGGCCAGCACCATCGGGACCATCGCGCGCCCGGGGCCCACGGCGATGTCGCACAGGATCAGATGCGTGTGGCCCTCGCGCACCGCGTCCTCGGCCTCCCGCTCGATGCGGCGGATCGCGTCGCGCAACGCGTTGGCGCCGCCGGCCACTTCGAAGGTGCAGTCGATGTCGGCCGCGGTGTCGCCCATATAGGCGCGCATCGCCTCGAACTCGGCGGTGGACAACACCGGCGAGTTGAGCTGCAGCAGGTCGCACTGGGATTCGTCCTCGACCAGGATGTTGCCGAGGTTGCCGAGGCGGGTGCGCAAGGTCATCACCTGGGTCTCGCGCAGGCTGTCGATCGGCGGGTTGGTGACCTGGCTGAAGTTCTGGCGGAAGAAGTGGTGCAGGCCGCGGTAACGCTCGGATAAGACCGCCAGCGGCGTATCGTCGCCCATCGAGCCCACGGGCTCGAGCACGTTCTCGACCATCGGGTGGAGGATCAGCTCGACGTCCTCCATCGACCAGCCGACGGCGAGCTGCCGGCGGCGCAGCTGATCGCGGTCGAAGCCCGCCGACCCGGGATTGTCGGAACGGATCAGCTTGTCGATCCGTTTGATGTTATTCACCCAATCGGCGAACGGTCGGCTGCCGGCCAGTCGGTCCTTGAGCTCGCGATCGTGGTACAGCTTGCCCTCGTTAAGGTTGACGGCGATCATCTCGCCGGGCCCCAGACGCCCCTTCTCGACGATCGCGCTTTCCTTGAGCCGCACCATGCCGGTCTCGGAGCCGACGAACAGGAGGCCGTTGCTGGTGACCGTGTAGCGCATCGGCCGCAGCCCGTTGCGGTCCATGCCGCCGAGCACCCAGCGGCCACCGAAGGCGGCGATCGCGGCCGGGCCGTCCCACGGCTCCATCACCGCGGCGCCGTAGGAATAGAGCGCCCGGTGCGCCTCGGGCACGGCGCGTGAGCCGATCGCCTCGGGAATCAACAGCGTCTTGACCATCGGCAGCTCGCGGTTGGTGCGCACCATCAGCTCGAACACCGCGTCCAGCGCCGCCGAGTCGGAACTCCCGGTCTGGATCACCGGCAACAGGTCATCGAGATGCTCGCCCAACTCCTCCGCCGCCATGCGCGGCTCGTGCGCCGCCATCCAGTTGATGTTGCCGCGCAGCGTGTTGATCTCGCCGTTATGCGCCAGCACCCGGAACGGCTGCGCCAGCCGCCAAGTCGGGAAGGTGTTGGTCGAGTAACGCTGATGAAAGATGGCGAAGTTGGAGACGAAGCGCGGGTCCAACAGGTCCGGGTAGAAGGCGGTGAGCTGCTCGGCCAGGAACATGCCCTTGTAGATCACCGAGCGACAGGACAGCGAGCAGATGTAGAAGTCGGTGACGTTCTCGGCCAGCACCGCCCGCTCGATGCGCCGACGAATGACGTAAAGGTCGCGCTCGAACTGGGCTTCGTTGACCCCGCGGTCGTTGGCGATCATCACCTGCTCGATCTCGGGCCGGGTGGCGTTCGCCTTCTCGCCGATCACCTCGACGTTCACCGGCACCTGGCGCCAGCCATAGATGGTATGACCGAACCGCAGGATCTCGCTCTCGACCACGGTGCGGCACAGCTCCTGTGCGTCCAGGTCGGTGCGCGGCAGGAATACCATGCCGACGGCAAGCAGGCCGGCGCCCGGCCGGTGGCCGGTGCGGGCGATGTGTTCCCTGAAGAAGTCCTGGGGGATGTGCACGTGGATGCCGGCACCGTCGCCGGTCTTGCCGTCGGCGTCGACGGCGCCGCGGTGCCAGACCGCCTTCAAGGCGTTGATGGCGGCCTCCACTACCTCGCGCCGGGGGGTGCCGTCGATCGAGGCGACGAAGCCGACGCCGCAGGCATCGTGCTCGCTCTCCGGATCGTAGAGCCCGTCACGCGCAAGCCGCTCGGCATTCCGCACCCAGCTTCTGCAAAAATCGGTCATGCCGCCTCTCTGCTTTCGCCCTCGGCGGCGTTTTCCTGCAGGTAGGCGTGGATGCTCTCGGCGGCGTCGCGGCCGTCGCGGATGGCCCAGACCACCAGCGAGGCGCCGCGCACCGCGTCGCCGATCGCGAACACGCCGTCGAGGGTCGTCATGAGGGTCTTGAAATTGATCGCGATGGTGCCCGAGCGGGTGACGCCGAGCTGCGGCGCGCCGAGCAGGCTCGGCATGTCCTCCAGGTCGAATCCGAGCGCCTTGATCACCAGGTCGGCCGGAATGGTGAACTGGGAGTCCTCGATCACCCGCGGAGTCTGCCGGCCCGACGCGTCGGCGGCACCGAGCCGCATGCGCACCGTGCGCACCGCCTGGACCGTGCCATTGCCGAGGAACGCCTCGGGCTGGGTCAGCCAGACGAACTCGACCCCCTCCTCCATCGCGTGCTGCACCTCGCGCATGGAGCCCGGCATGTTGGCCCGGTTGCGGCGGTATAGGCAGCGCACCGACTTCGACCCCTGGCGCACCGCGGTGCGCACGCAGTCCATGGCGGTGTCGCCGGCGCCGATGACCACCACGTCCTTGCCGGCGGCGTTGAGCGTGCCGTCGTCGAAGCGCGGCACCGCGTCGCCCAGGCCCTTGCGGTTGGAGGCGGTCAAATACTCCATCGCCTGGAAGATATTACCCAGGCCGATGCCGGGCATGGCCATATCGCGGCCCTTATAGGCCCCGGTGGCCAACACGATGGCATCGTGGCGGGCGCGCAACTCGGCCAGGCTGGCGTCGCGCCCGACCTCGAACTCGGTGTGGAAGCGGATGCCGCCCTCGGCCAACAGCCGGGCGCGCCGCTCCACCACCTTCTTGTCGAGCTTGAAGTTGGGAATGCCATAGACTAACAGGCCGCCGATGCGGTCGTACCGGTCGTACACATCGACCCGGTAGCCCTTCTTGCGCAGCTGTTCCGCGGCGGCCAGCCCGCCCGGCCCGCCGCCGACCACGCCCACCGACCGGTCCAGCTCGCGACGCGGCAGCGGCGGCCGGACCCAGCCATTGGCCCACGCGGTCTCTGTGATGTAGGTCTCGACCGAGCCGATGGTGACGGTGCCGTGACCGGCCTGCTCGATCACGCAGTTGCCCTCGCACAGGCGGTCATGGGGGCAGATCCGGCCACAGATCTCGGGCAGGTTGTTGGTCGCCGACGCGATTTCGTAGGCTTCTTCGAGCCTGCCCTCGGCGGTCAGCATCAGCCAGTCGGGGATGTTGTTGTGCAGCGGGCAATGCACCTGGCAGAACGGCACGCCGCACTGCGAGCAGCGGCCCGCCTGCTTGCGCGCCGCCGCCGGCTTGAAGTTATCGTAGATCTCCCGGAAGTCCTTGCGCCGCGCCTCGGGCACCCGTTTGCTGGGCCGCCGCTCGGCGACATCGACGAACCGAAGCATTCTCGATGCCATACCCCCTCCTGCGATCCTGCTTGATGGGCGACGCTCTCGGCCACGGACCCGGGTGCCAGCGGTACCGACCTGCTGTCGCTTTTTGCCTTGGCGGTGACCCCCGCAACGCTTTTTATACCGGATGGCCCTCTGGCTGACGAGCGAAAAGCGACAAAAGAGGCAGGATTCCTGACATAAAAGTTTGTAGGACCAGGTTGAGGCCTCGGATTGCCACATCGGATCCGGCAAGCGCGGAAAAAATAGGTCCAAATTTGGACTAATTTGTTTGCCGCCCAATGATTCGGCCTTTTCCCGTTTGGGAGCAGGTCGAGCCGATGCTATAAGCGCCCCGGCACCAGAAACGTTCCAGCCAGCGTTTGAG
>JBHICX010000102.1:0-7671 GCA_046759805.1 Kiloniellales bacterium
TCCGCGCGGCCGGGTTCGACTGGCGCGAGCCCGGCTGCTCCATGTGCGTGGCCGCCAACCGTGAGACCGTGCCGGCCGGCGAGCGATGCGTGTCCACCTCGAACCGGAACTTCGTCGGGCGCCAGGGGCCGGGAAGCCGCACCCACCTTACAAGCCCGCCGATGGCCGCCGCCGCGGCGCTCAGCGGGCACATCGCGGACGTCCGCAAGCTGCTCGGCTGAGCCATGGAGAAGTTCACCATCCTGCGCGGTGTCGCGGCGCCGCTGATGCGCCGCAACGTCGATACCGACGTCATCATCCCGATCGACAAGATGATCCAGGGCGACCGCGAGACCCTCGGTCGGTCCGCGTTTTATGCCTGGCGCACCCGCGCCGACGGCAGCGAGGACCCGGACTTCGTGCTCAACCAGCGGCCCTATCGCGACGCCAAGATCCTGCTCGCCGGTGACAACTTCGGCTGCGGCAGCTCGCGCGAGGGGGCGGTGTGGGCGATCCAGGGCATGGGCATCCGCTGCGTGATCGCGCCCAGCTTCGGCGCCATCTTCTTCAACAACTGCTTCCAGAACGGCGCGCTGCCGGTGGTGCTGCCGAGCGCAACGGTCGAGGCGTTCGCCGCCCAGGCCACGGCCACGCCCGAGGCGCCGTTCACCGTCGACTTGGGGCGCTGCCGGATCACGGCGCCCAATGGCGAGGAGGTCGCGTTCGAGGTCGATCCGGTGCGCCGCCAGGCGTTGCTCGAGGGCCTCGACGACATCGCCCTGACCCTGCGGCGCGACTCCGAGATCGCCGCCTTCCAGGAGGCCGACCGGGCGCGCCGCCCGTGGGTCTATCTGTGAGCCGGCGGCGGGACTCGCCGTCAGTCGAAGTCGAACATCCAGCCCCGGAGTTGCTGCTCGCCTGCGTCGCAGGGTGGGCGGTGCCTTGCCGCGACTAGTCGGAACCGGGGAGCCGTGGGCGGCCGGCCGGGCGGGTCAATTTTAATCTAGATCAATGACACAAGCGCGAGATCGGCTAGCGTCGCGGTAGGCACGACACCGTCGTAAGCAGAACGGGCGAGCAGTTCAGCGGGCCTCGACCCCGAGTGGAGCAGGTCGACGAGTTAAGGCACCCGTGTCGATCTGCCGTCCGGGCGAACGGCCTGCTGGCTGGTCGCGAATGCTTGCGATGCGTGATCGGTTGCAGACCAAAGAACGGAGGGAACCATGCTGGTCAAGGAAGTCATGACCGCCAACATGGAGCAGGTCGGCCCTGCGACGCCGCTCATGGAGAGCGCGGCAAGGATGCGCGATTTGAGCATCGGTAGCCTCGCGGTGACAGATGCTGGGCGGCTCGTCGGCATCGTCACCGACCGCGATATAACCTGTCGCGGCGTCGCTGCGGGCTGCGACCCGGCGACCACCGAGGTGTCAAAGGTGATGTCGAAGGACGTCGCGTACTGCTATGACGACCAATACGTTCCCGAAGTGGTCGAAATGATGGAAGGGAGAGCGGTTCGCCGCCTGCCCGTGGTCGACCACCAAGAGCACCTGGTCGGGGTTGTCAGTCTCACCGATCTGTCTCATGCCGTGTCGGAACAGCTCTCCGGCCACGTCATGAGGACGGTGAGCGAGCGCCACTAGCAACCGCGGCTGAGGCGTGCCGGCTGCGCCCGTAGGCGAACCGCCGGCCGCGGCGATCGTCGATGGCGATCGAGTAGGCAGAACCACCGCCTGGCGCGAAATGCGGGCCCACGTGCAATCGGCGTGCGGCCCGGACACCACCGTTGGCAGTGCAAGCCTGCCAGCTCCGTCGCTGGCTCAGGCGGGGATTTTCTTATGCTCCTCGGACGGTAGCGACCCGACGGCGAATTCGCACTCGATCGTGACCGCCCGCGTGACGCCGACGATCGACTCGCCGGTGTGGGGATGTACCGGCGCGCACTTGGGATGCTCGAGCGTCCAGTAGCGGCGACGCACGATGAAGTCCGAAGTGCCTTCCTGGTCGGAGCGCTGGATGGTGACGTGATCGCCCGGCCGGGGTACGTCAGGCATTTCGAACGCGAGCCCGCCGGCGGGTTCCTCGCGCTCGGTCGGGACCAAAACAACGTGCACTCTCATGGCCGTTCCCTTCGCCTGATGCGTGAAGTTAGGTGACGCATGGGCTTCCCTCAGATGGTTTCGGGCACGAGGTCGATGGCGCCGCACGGACATTCGACGGCACACAGCCCACAGCCCTTGCAGAAGTCATAATTGAACCGGAAGCGCTTGCCCGGCCCGAGCTTGATCACCGCGTTGTCGGGACACATGCCGTAACAGTTGTCGCATTCGAAGCAATTGCCGCAGGAGAGACAGCGCCGCGCCTCGAACAGGGCGTTGCCGGCGTCGAGACCGCCGCGGATCTCCTCGAAGGTGGTCTGCCGCCGGATGATGTCGAGCACCGGCTGCACCGTCTTGTCGGCGTCGGTGTAGTACCAGGTGTTGAGTCGCTCGAACTCGGCGACCGGATGCTTGGGCGGCGGCGCGTAGGTCTCGCCGCGCAGATAGCCGTCGATGTTGCGCGCCGCCTTCTTGCCGTGACCGACCGCCACCGTGACGGTACGCTCGGCCGGCACCATGTCGCCGCCGGCGAACAGGCCCCGGTAGCCCGTCATCATCGTATCGTCGACTTTGACGACACCGTCCTCGGCGATCTCCACGCCGGGGATGTCCTGCATGAAGCGGGTATCGACGTTCTGGCCGAGCGCCAGGATCAGGGTGTCGGCCTCGAGGGTCTCGAACTCGCCGGTCGGCTGTGGCCAGCCATCGGCGTCGATCGCCATTTTCTCGACGGTGAAGGTGGTGCCGTCGATCTCCTTGATGGTCCTCAGCCAGTGGATGATGACGCCCTCGTCGAGCGCCTCGTCGACCTCGATGTGGTGCGCCGGCATCTGTTCGCGCGTGCGGCGGTAGACGACGAGCGCCTCGCTGGCGCCGAGCCGCTTGGCGGTGCGGGCCACGTCCATCGCCGTATCGCCGCCGCCATAGACGACGACGCGGCGCCCCAGCTTGGGCGGCTCCACGTCGGTTTCCATGCCACGCAGCACGCTCACCGCGTCCAGGATTTTGCCGGCCTCGCGGGCCGGAATCGTGGTTCGCTTCCCCAGATGCGCGCCGATGGCGACGAACCCGGCGTCGAAGCCGCCGTCCTGCATCACCCCCGGAATGTCGGTGATCTTGTGGTTGAGAACGATCTCGACACCCATCGCGGTGATGCGCTCGATCTCTCCGTCAAGCACGTCGCGCGGCAACCGGTACTTAGGGATGCCAAAACGCATCATGCCGCCGGGCAACGGACCGGCGTCGTGGATCACGACCTGGTGGCCGAGCCGCCGCAGGTGGTAGGCAGCCGAGAGCCCACTCGGGCCGGCGCCGACGATGAGGACGCGCTTGCCCGTCGGTTCGCCCGGCCCGATCGTCCAACCGCGCTTCAGCGCCTCGTCGCCGAGGAACCGCTCGACCGCGTGGATGTTGACCGTCTGGTCCAGCTTGCCGCGATTGCAGACGTCCTCGCAGGGGTAATAGCAGACCCGCCCATGCACCGCCGGCAGCGGGTTGTCCTCGACCAGTTGGCGCCAGGCCCCCTCGTAATCGCCTTCCTCGGCCCGGTAGAGCCACGCCTGGATGTTCTCGCCGGCGGGACAGGCGTGGTTGCACGGTGGCAGAAGGTCGACATAGACGGGCCGCTCGGTACGCCAGGTGCCGGTCAGGTTGGCGAGACTCGACCCGACGTCGAGAGTGATGGCGAAGGGCTTGTGCACCCGCCTTTCCTCAGTTCAACAGGCCGAAGCGCTCGATATAGCGGTCGGCGATCGACTGAATTTCGGCGATGGCCGCACGATCGTTCGGCTCTCGGAACAGGTGTGCGAAGCGGCGTTGCGGCATGAGGTAGGCCTCGACCGGCTGCTTGCGGCGAATCTTGGTGACCTCCGTGACCTCACCATGCTCGGCTTCGAACAGCGGATAGAGTCCGGTTTCGACCGCCAGGCGCGCGAGCTTGATGGTGTCTTGGGGCGCCGAGCCCCAGCCCAGCGGACACGGCACGTGCACGTGGATATAGCGTGCACCGGAGATCTCCATCGCCTTGGTGACCTTGGCCTCGAGGTCGTGCAGGTCGGCGACGCTGGCAGTGGCGACGTAGGGGATGCCGTGGGCCATAGCGATGAGCGCGGCGTTCTTGCCCTGGCCGAAGGCGCTGCCCGGGTGCTCGCCGACCGCCGGCGTGGTGGTCGTGGCCGCCGCGGGCGGGGTACTGCCCGACCTTTGCACGCCGGTGTTCATATAGGCCTCGTTGTCGTAGCAGACGTAGAGCACATCGTCGTTGCGCTCGAACATGCCGGAAAGACAGCCGAATCCGATGTCGACGGTGCCGCCGTCGCCGCCCTGAGCAAGCACCTTGACGGGGCGGCGCTTGGCGCGCATCGCCGCGGCGACGCCGGTGGCGACCGCCGGCGCGTTGCCGAACAACGAGTGCAGCCAGGGAAGTTGCCACGAGGATTCGGGATAAGGCGTCGAGAACACTTCCAGGCAACCAGTGGCGTTGACCGCAACCAGCCGGCCGCCTGCGGCGCGCATCGCCGCGTCAACAACATAGCGCGCGCCCAAAGCCTCGCCGCAGCCCTGGCACGCCCGGTGGCCGGAGGTGAGCGAATTGCTGCGATCGATCGTCGCCTGGACGGTCCGTGCCTCGTCATCCAGCAGGCGGTTGCCGACGGTGAAGGTGCCGGTCTGGTAGAACTTGATGCGCTGCGTCATGGTCCAATCCTCACACCGGCTTGCCGCCAACGAGGCCCATCTCACGCAGAATGTTCTCGGCGATCGGGCCCGAGCGCCGCTTCTCCTTGGCGCGTGCCAGCTCGCGGTCGATCACCGCCCAGTCGAGGTCGAGGAAATGTGGGTCTTCGATCTCATCGGCCACGGCGTCCGTGAACACCCGGCGCAGCGACGCCTTGGTGATCGCCCGGCCACCGAGGCCGGCAATGATCGTGTAGATCGGCGTCGATAGGCCGCGCAGCGCCATACGCACAGGGCCGACCACGATGCCGCCGAGGCCGTCGGCAAAGCACTTCTCGACGACGATGACGCGCCTTGCGCGCTCGAGCGCGGTGCGCAGGGCCATGAGAGGGAAGGGTCGGAAGGCGACGATTTTCACGGCGCCGACCGACATGCCGTCGTCGCGCATCTCGTCGACCACGTCCTTGATCGTGCCATTGACCGAGCCCAGGGCGACGATCACCGTCTCGGCGCCATCGGTGCGATAGGCCTGGACAAGGCCGCCGGAGTCGCGCCCAAAGACCTCGGAGAACGCGTCCGATAGCTCGGGAATGGCGTCGATCGCCCGCAGGTGCTTGTGATGGGCGAGGTAACGCACCTCGGCGAAGGCCTCCGGCCCGACCATAGCGCCGATGGTGATCGGCTCGGCGGGGTCGAGAACCTGCACCGGCTCGAACGCCGGCAAATAGGCGTCCACCTGCGCCTGCGTCGGCATGTCGACCCGTTCGTGGGCGTGCGTGAGGATGAAGCCGTCAACACAGACCATCACCGGCACGCTTAGCTGCTCGGTCAGGCGGAAGGCCTGAATGTGCAAGTCCAGTGCCTCCTGGTTGGTCTCGGCGTAGAGCTGGATCCAGCCGGAGTCCCGGAGCGCCATCGAGTCGGAGTGGTCATTCCAGATGTTGATTGGCGCGCCGATCGCCCGGTTGCCGATGGTCATTACGATGGGCAACCCGAGACCGGCGGCGTTGTAGACCGCCTCGGCCATGAACAAGAGCCCCTGGCTGCTGGTCGCCGTGTAGGCGCGCGCGCCGGAAGCCGAGGCGCCGATGGCGACGCTGAGCGCGGCGAATTCGGATTCGACGTTGATGAATTGGCAGTTGCCGATCCGGCCCTCGCGCACCATCGCACTGAGCTTCTCGACAATATGGGTCTGCGGCGTGATCGGGTAGGCGCAAATTACCTCGGGCCGGCACAGCGCGACCGCCTCGGCCATGGCGTGCGAGCCTTCGATCTGTCTCAACATGGTCTTCGCCGTGCTCCCGCCTAGTTGGTGCGGATCGTGTTATAGGCCTTGGCGGCGGCGGCGGCGTTTGCCTTGCCGACCGGGCCCGGAAACGTCTCGCGGATCGCGGCGAGCACCGAGTCGAGCTCGACGCGACGCGTCAGCGCCGAGAAGGCACCCAAGAGCGCGGCGTTCGGCACTGGCTTGCCGATTTGTTCGAGCGCCCATTCGGTGGCCGCCACCGTGCACAGGTGGTGCGGCAGGAAGCGGCTGACGTAGTCACCAAGACCCAGGTCGCGGTAGCTGCGCCGGGTGTTGATGATGAGGTAGCCGCGGCTATCGAGACCCTCGAAAAGGTTAACCTGATGCAACAGTGTCGGGTCCTGGACGATCAACGCGTCGGGGTTCACCACCGGCTCGCGCAGGCGGATCTCGCTATCGTCGATACGGCAGAACGCCATCACCGGCGCGCCCATACGCTCCGATCCGAAGCTAGGGAACGCCTGAGCGTGCCTATCCTCCTTGAAGGCGGCGACCGACAGCATCACGGCCGCCGTCACCACGCCCTGTCCACCCCGGCCGTGAATGCGAACCTGGAAGATCGTACCTGTCCCTGCTCGCGCGCGGTGCCATCGCCGCGACAGCCGGCAGAGCCTAGCAGCCCGCGGGCCTACGTATCTTGACTTGAATCAATTGCACCGGCGTGCTTGCCGGGACGCGAGGCGCCGGCGAAGGACGCGGTCACGGCGATCTCATGCCCTAGTACCCGACGCGTGCCGACGCGTCGACGCCGTAGCGTTGCTCCAGCTCCTGGACCTCGGCCATCCCCACCAGGTCGAAGAACTCGGTGAAGCTGAGGGCGTCCTCCAGGATGCCGGTGACCGCGCCGGTGGCCTTTAGCTCCTCGAGCGCCCGCCTACTGGCCGCCGCCGCGGCCAGCAAGGCCAGGTTCGGATAGATCGCCAGCTTGAAGCCCAGCTCGCGGATCTCCGCCGCCGGCAGGAGCGGCGTCTTGCCGCTGACCGCCATGTTGAACAGGGTCGGCACGGCGAAGCTGTGTGGGATGGCGGCCAGCTGGTCGGCGTCCAGCGGCGCCTCGACGAAGATCATGTCCGCGCCCGCCGCCTCGTAGAGCCGGCCCCGTTCGAGCGCTTGCTCGAACCCCTCGACCGCGATCGCATCGGTGCGGGCGATGATCATGAAGTCCTTCTCCCGCCGTGCGTCCACCGCGGCGCGGATCTTGGCCACCATGTCCGCCGCCGGGATCAGGGTCTTGCCGGCCAGGTGGCCGCAGCGTTTCGGCCACTGCTGGTCCTCGATGTGCATGGCCGCGGCGCCAGTGCGCTCGTAGGCCTTCACCGTGCGCACCACGTTAACGGGCCCGCCGTAGCCGGTATCCGCGTCGGCCACCAGCGGCAGCCCGGAGGCGTCGGCGATGCGCGCGGCGTTGTCCGCCATCTCGGTCATGGTGAGCAAGCCGACGTCCGGCATGCCAAGCCGTACCGCGGTGGTGCCGGAGCCGGTCATGTAGATCGCCTGGAAGCCGGCCCGGGCGACCAGCCGGGCATTGAGGGCGTCGGCCACGCCGGGGGCGATGACCAGATCGTATCCGGCGATCAGCTGTCTCAGCCGTGTCGTCATGCGGTCGGCCATGGCGCT
>JBHICX010000103.1:0-7598 GCA_046759805.1 Kiloniellales bacterium
CGTGCAACCCCTGTAACCCCTGCGCGCCGAAGAAGGCGAGCAGCCCGTGCAACCCCTGTAACCCCTGCGCGCCGAAGAAGGCGAGCAGCCCGTGCAACCCTTGTAATCCCTGCACGCCGAAGAGGTAGACCGACCAGGCGTTTGAGGGCCGTCCGACATAGAATCCGGTCTGTCGAACATCGTGCCGCGGGCCGCGCCGGTTGGTCCGCGGCCCTCCTTGCCCGCGGCGTGGCCGCCCTGGCGCCACCGCGATGGTGCCGGAAGTGGGCGCGAGCGCGCCACGGCACCGCGCCGCTTGCCGGGGCGGCGGCGAGCGGGGTTGACTTGACCAAGCGCGCCACGAGATAGAGCCGCGGGAAGGGGAGCGAGGGCCGTCATGGTCGACCTCAAGAGCCTGCCGCGCCGTGACCTGGAGGCAATGGCCGCGGCGGCCGACCAGATCCTGGAATGCTACCGGGTGCTGCGCAAGACCGACGACAACATCGTCGGCGAGGTGCTGCGCGGACATGGCACCTTCTACGAGTGGGACCATTATCCGCCCGGCGACGTCTACGACCAAGAGACCCACGCCCAGTACTACTACCACGCCCATCCGGTGGAGGACCGCGGCGGCGAGCACGGCCACTTCCACACCTTCCTGCGCGCCAGGGGCATGCCGAAGGGTGTCAGACCGGCGCCGCTGCCGGACTACCGGCCGCCGAAGGACAAGTCCGAGCTGCTCTCCCATCTGGTAGCGATCTCGATGAATCGCGCCGGCTATCCGATCCGCCTGTTCACCACCAACCGGTGGGTCACCGGCGAGGTCTGGTACCCGGCCGACGACGTGATCCGGATGCTCGATCGATTCGAGATCGACCACGCCCGACCGTCCTGGCCCACCAACCGCTGGATCACCAACATGCTGCGCCTGTTCCGGCCGCACATCACCGAGCTCGTCCGTGAGCGCGACCGCGCCGTGCAACAGTGGATCGAGAAACACCCGGACGAGAACGTCTATGAGGACCGGCGGTTCGAGATCGCGTCGATGGCGAAGATCTCGGTCGAGGCGCAGATCGAGGCGGTCACCGCGGCGCTCCGCCCCTAGGCATGGGACGACAAAGCCCTTTACAGGCGGTCGCCGATCTGCTATTTAACCTATCAGTTAATTAACAATCGTATTAAACAATGCGACAGGATTCGTTGAGCACCACCTTCTCGGCGCTGGCCGACCCGACCCGCCGCGCCATCCTCGAGCGGCTGGCCCGCGACCAGGCCTCGGTCGGCGAGCTGGCGGCGCCGTTCGACATCTCGCTGCCGGCGATCTCCCGGCATCTCAAGGTGCTGGAGGACGCCCGGCTGATTCACCGCGAGAAGGATGCGCAACGCCGCCGCTGCCGCCTCGAGGGGGTGGCGCTCAGGGAGGCCGTGGACTGGCTCGCACAGTATCGGCGGTTCTGGGAGCAGCGGTTCGACACGCTGGCCGGATACCTGGAGGATCTGCACCAGGACAAGGAGGAGCACGACCATGGCGAAACTCGAAGGGAAGACGACGGCCCCGACTCCAGGCGCCGCTGAAGCTGAACCGGTGCTGCGCCTCGAGCGCACTTTCGCGGCGCCGCGGGCGGCGGTGTTCCGGGCCTGGACCGAGCCCGAAGAGCTGGCCAAGTGGTGGGGGCCGAAGGACTTCACGGTCCCGGTCTGCGAGCTGGACGTGCGCCAGGGCGGGGCGTGGCGCACTTGCATGCGTGATAAGGACGGCGGCGAACATTGGGTCGGCGGCGTCTATCGCGAGGTGGTGGCGCCGGAGCGGCTGGTCTTCACCTGGGCCTGGGAGCAGAGCGGGGTGCCCGGCCACGAGACCCAGGTCACCGTCGAGTTTCGCGATCTTGGCGAACAGACCGGCATCACCTTGACCCAGCGCGTGTTCGAGTCCGCCGACAGCCGCGACGCCCATGAACGCGGCTGGTCGAGCTCGCTTGACTGTTTCCGGGACTACCTTGGCTGAGGAGCGACGGCATGAGCGACATCGTCATCTACGGGTTTCCGCAGAGCACCTACGTGCGCACCGCCCGCCTCGCCTGCGAGGAGAAGGGTGTTGCCTACACCCTGGAGCCGATCGAGTTCGGCTCGCCCAAGCATCGGGCGTTGCATCCGTTCGCCAGGATACCAGCAATCAAGCACGACGAGCTCATACTGTACGAGACCAGCGCCATCGTCCGCTATGTGGACGAGGCGTTCGACGGGCCGGCCCTGCAACCCTCCGACGTGGTGGCCCGGGCCCGGATGGACCAGTGGATCAGCGCCATCAACGACTACTACTACGCGGCGATGGTCCGTGGCATCATCTTCCAGCGCCTGGTCAATCCGCAGCGCGGCCAGCCAGTGGACGAGGGGGCCGTCGAGGCGGCGGTGCCACAGGTGGAGCACCAGCTCGGGGTCGCCGAACAGGCCCTTAGCCAGACCCGTTTCCTGGCCGGCGACGCGCTCAGCCTGGCCGATCTGTTCCTGGGGCCGCTGATCTTCTGGCTCGCCATGACCCCGGAGGGCGGCTCGGCGCTGAAGAAGACCCCGGCGGTGAGCAATTGGTACGAGACAATGGCGACCCGGGCAAGCTTTGCCGCCACCCTGCCGCCGATGCCGGAGCAGTCGGCGGCGGAGTGATTGGTCCCGCGGTGTCCTGGCCGGCAACCGCGGTCAGGCGCTAAGCCGCTGCTCCTCCAGCTCGGGGCTCCAGCTGCCGGTAGTGGCGGCGCCGTTCATGCGCGCGCGATGGTGCAAGGCGGCCTGCGCCGCCGGCACGTTCTCGGCGCTGCCGCTCCACTCTTTCAACGGCACCCCCTGCAGCGCCCGGCCGTAGGAGAAGCTCAAAGCCCAGGGATGCGGCCCCTCGGCGTTCATGGCGTTGAGCCGCACCGTGGCGTCCAGGTCGGTCTGGCCACCGGATAGGAACACGATTCCCGGCACCGCCGCCGGCACGCACCGGCGCAGACAACGGATGGTCGCCCGGGCGACCGCGTCGATGCTTGGCTGGTTCGGGCAGTCCTTCCCGGCCAGCACCATGTTCGGCTTCAAGAGCGTGCCCTCGAGGTGCACGCGGTGCCGGTGCAGGGCCTGGTACACGCGCTTCAACGTGGCCTCGGTAGCCGTGGCGCAGCGCTCGAGGTCGTGGTCACCGTCCATCAGCACCTCGGGCTCGACGATCGGCACCAAGTCGGCTTCCTGGGCCAGCGCCGCGTAGCGGGCGAGCGCATGGGCGTTGGCCTCCAGGCAGTAGGCGCTCGGAAGGCCGTCGCCAATCGTTATGACGGCGCGCCACTTGGCGAACCGGGCACCTATCTCGCGGTACTTCGCATATCGCTCGCGCAGCCCGTCGAGGCCCTCGGTCACCTTCTCCCCGGCGGCGCCGGCCAGCGCCTTGGCCCCCTTGTCGACCTTGATCCCGGGGATGATGCCCTGGCCGGTCAAGAGCTCGATGAGCGGCGTGCCGTCGGCGCCCTTCTGCCGGATCGTCTCGTCGAACAGGATGACGCCGCTGATGTAGGCGCCGAGGCCCTTGGTGCGGAACAGCATTTCGCGGTAATCCCGCCGCGTCTCATCGGTCGAGGGGACATTGACGCTGCTCAAGCGCTTCTCGATGGTGCCTGAGCTCTCGTCGGCCGCCAGGATGCCCTTGCCCCGGTGGACCATGGCTTGGGCGGTGGTCTCCAGCTCGGCGGTGTTCATGTCTCCTCCCCGGCTTGTTGGCACTCGCGCCCGGCCGGCGATTGCAACGGGCGCAGTTCGCGTCCCAACCTACTCCCGCTTGAGCCCCGGATTCAATCGCCAAGCACCCGGGCCGGGGGGTCGCGGAGCGGGGAACCACGGGGTCATTCACACGAGCCGGCGGCCCCTTATCGGGTGCGGCGGATCACGAAGGTGAGCACGCCGTCCGCCTCCGACCACTCCACCAGCTCGTGCCCGGTGGTGTTGCAGAAGTGTCGGAAGTCGATTCTGGCTGCCGGGTCGGTGGCGAGCACAGTGAGGCAGTCCCCGACCGCCACCTCCTTGAGCGCCCGGCGGGCCTTCAACACCGGCAGCGGGCAGTTGAGGCCCTTGGTGTCCAGGGTCCGATTCATCGGCCGGACCGGCCGGCGTGGGGTGGGGTCAGGCGCGGCATTGCGGGCACAGACCGTTCAGCTCGACGGTCTCCTCTTTGATCAGGAATCCGGCGCGGTCCGCCAGCGAGTCAAGGGCCGATCGCAGGCTGCGGTCGTCGATCTCGGCCGCGTTGCCGCAGGCGCGGCAGATCAGGAAATAGGCCCGGTGCGAGGCACCGGGAAAGGCGCAGCCGACGAAGGCGTTGAGCGAGTCGATGCGGTGCACGAACCGCTGTGCGCGCAGGAACTCGAGCGCCCGATAGACGGTCGGCGGCGCCACGCGGCGCCGGTCCTGGCGCAGCTTGTCGAGGATGTCGTAGGCGCCCACCGGGCTGTGGCTGGCCCAAACGAGCTCCAGGACCCGCCGGCGCAGCTGGGTCAAGCGAACGCCGCGCCGCTGGCACAGCGCCGAGGCCGCGGCCAGCGCACCGGCCACGCATCGCGCATGGTCGTGGCGGGCATCGGTGAAGGCATCCAGTTCGCCGTCGCCCTCAGCCATTCGTCAACCTCCGTCGCCTGCCTGCCCGCCGATGCAACCCGGCGCCGAACGGCGGGCTCCGACAGAGCCGACATTTCGCCACACAGACGCGCAGGATTGCAATGCGTCCATAGCGCCTCGGGGCCTGGGCGGTGCGCTTGTTGGCGTATGCATTTGGGCGCCAGACTCTGCCGTCGCAACATTAGGGCGGACCGGCACGCCGCGCTCGCGGCGCCGCCGCCAACAGCGCGAAAATCAGGGTCGCGACCACCACGATCGCCGGCCCCGCCGGCAGGTCCCAGCGCAGCGAGGCGATGAGGCCCAGGACCACCGATAGGGCGCCGATGGCCGCAGCCGCCGCGGCCATTCGTTCCGGTGTCACCGACAGGCGCCGGGCGGCGGCCGCCGGCACGATCAAGAGCGAGACGATCAGCAGGATGCCGACCACCTTCATGCCGACGGCGATGACCGTGGCGAGCATCACCGTGAACACCAGGCGCACCCGCAGCACCGGTACGCCTTCCGCCGCCGCCAGGTCCTCGTGCACGGTGGCCGACAAGAGCGGCCGCCAGATGAACGCGAGGATGCCGGCGATCGCCGCCGCCACGGCATAGATCCATATCAGATCGCCGCTGCCGATCGCCAGCACGTCGCCGAACAGATACCCCATCAGGTCGACGCGCAGGTGCTCTATGAAGCTGATGAGGATCAGGCCAAGGGCCAGCGTGCCATGCGCCAGGATACCGATGAGGGTGTCGCTGGCCAACAGCCGCTGCCGTTCGAGGCCGACCAACAACACCGCCAGGCAGATGCAGAACACCAGGATACCCAGCGTCGGGCTCAATCCGGCAATGAGGCCCAGCGCCACCCCCAGCAGGGCCGAGTGCGACAGCGCCGCCCCGAAATAGGCCATGCGCCGCCAGACCACGAAGCAGCCAAGCGGCCCGGCCACCAGCGCCACGCCGATGCCGCCGACCATCGCCCGCAGGATGAAATCGTCGATCACCGGTCGCCCCCCGCCGGCCGGTCGGCGACCGGGACCACGCCGCCCGCCGGGTCGTGGTGGTGATCGTGACGGTGGGTGTACACCGCCAGGGCCTCGGCGGTGCGGCGGCCGAACAGGGAGACGAAATCCGGGTCCTGAAGCACCGCGCTCGGCCGTCCGGTGCAACAGACGTGGTGATTGAGGCAGATCACGGTGTCGGTCGCCGCCATCACCAGGTGCAGGTCGTGCGACACCAACACGACGCCGCAGCCGTAACGGTCGCGGATGCGGGCGATGAGACGGTACAGGTCCGACTGGCCGGCGACATCGACCCCGCTCACCGGTTCGTCGAGCACCAGGAGGTCGGGTCGGCGCAACAGCGCCCGCGCCAGCAGCACCCGATGCAGCTCGCCGCCCGAAAGCGAGGCCAGCTGGCCGTTCACCACCCGGCCGGCGCCAACCTCGTCGAGGATGCCGGCAAGGCGCGATGACGGCCCGCTTGCGCCCAGCGCAAGAAAACGGGCGACCGTCAGGGGCAGCGCCGGATCCGGCAAGAACCGCTGCGGCGTGTAGCCGACGCGCAGGCGCGGTCTGGTCACCACCGCCCCGCGATCCGGTCGAATGAGGCCCAGGAGGGTGCGCGCCAAGGTCGTCTTGCCCGAGCCGTTCAGGCCAATGAGCGTGACGATCTCGCCGGCGGCGACCTGCATGCTGACGTGGTCCAGCACCCAGCGCCCGTCGAAGCCGACGGACACGTCCCGCAGCGCAACCAAAGGGGTGGTTTCAGCCGTCATCTCCCGACCCGCGGCTTTCAGTCCACGATGGGTTGGTCCGGTTTGTCTCGGCATCTATGTTATCTTATAACATACCAAGGCCACTTGACTACAGCGGGGAAGTGATTGGACCCATGTGGCCCAGCAGGATCGCCTGCAGCGCGCTGCTCGTCGTCGCCGCCCTCGGCCCCTGCGGCATCGCGGCCGCGGACCCGCCCCGGGTGGTGGCCAGCATCGCGCCGATCCACTCGCTGGTCGCCGGGGTGATGGAGGGGGTTGCCAGCCCGAGCCTGATCGTCCGCGGCTACGGCTCGCCACATGACTATCGGCTGCGGCCGTCCGAGGCGGCAGCACTAGCCGACGCCGACCTGGTGTTCCGGGTCGGCCGGTCGCTCGACGGCTGTCTCGAGCGGGCGCTTTCGACGCTGGCGCGCGACGCCCGGGTGGTCGAGGTGCTGGCGCTCGACGGGCTCACGCTGCTGGGCGCCCGCGCGGGCGGCCTGTGGCCGGACGAGCCGGAGGAGCCGGCGCCCGAGCCGCACCAGGACCACGTCGACCCCCATGTCTGGCTCGACGCCGGCAATGCCGGGCGCATCGTGACCGAGGCGATGCGACGGCTGGCCGAGGCCGACCCGGCCAACGCGCCCATTTACGCATCGAACGCAGCGGCGGTGATGCGTCGCATCGACGCCACCGACCGGGCGCTGGGGCGGCGTCTGGCCGACCTGCACGACATTCCCTATTTCGTCGCCCATGACTCCTTCCAGTACTTCGAACGGCGCTACCGCCTGCGTGCGCTCGGATCGATCAGCGCGACGCCGGAGCGGTTGCCCGGCGCCCGCCGCCTGCGCGAGATCAGATCGGCGATCACCGCGCAAGGGGTGCGATGCGTGTTTCACGAGCCGCAGTTCGAACCGGCGCTGATCGACTCGATCCTCGAAGGCACCGAGGTCAATCGAGGGGTGCTGGACCCGCTGGGCGCGCGCTTCACCCCGGGCCCGAACGCCTATTTCCAGATGCTGACGGCGAACGCTGCGGCCCTGGTTTCCTGCCTCACCGGCGGCGGGTTTACCCGATGTTAACAAAGAAGGTGCGACCCTGAGGCCGCGATTCCTTGACCCTTCGCGCGAGCAAGGGTGCCGGAGATGTTGCTGAGCGAGCATCTGGTTGCCGAAAGGCTGGTGGGGCTTCAAGACATCGAGCGTGGCCTGGCACGACGCGAGGAGACCGGCGAGCTCTTGGGGCAG
>JBHICX010000104.1:0-7553 GCA_046759805.1 Kiloniellales bacterium
AGTCGGGGAACGATCCCGCCTGCATCAGGTTGCAGCGCGTCAGTAGCTCGTTGGCCGAGAGCACACCGTTGAGCGAGTCGCCGGGGATGCCCATGAACGCCGGGGAGCCCGCGCCGGTGCCGATGAAGACGGCGTCGAAGCCCATCTCGTCGATCATCTGCTCGATGGTGAACAGGCGCCCGACCAGGATGTTGCATTCGATCGTGACGCCGAGCGCCGTGAGGTTGCCGATCTCGGCGTCGATCACCGCGTCGGGCAGGCGGAACTCGGGGATGCCGTAACGCAGCACCCCGCCGGGACGGTGGAACGCCTCGTAGACGGTGACGTCGCAGCCCGCCTTGGCGAGGTCGGCGGCGCAGGCGATGCTCGCCGGGCCCGAGCCGACGATACCGACCTTGAAGCCGTTGGGCTCGATGTAGGGGACATTGCGCCAGCCCTCGGCGATCGCCATGTCGCCAATCCAGCGCTCGAGCCGGCCGATCGCCACCGGCTCCAGCGTCTGGCCGACCGGACAGACGCCCTCGCACTGGTCCTCCTGGGGGCAGACCCGGCCACAAATCGCCGGCAGCAGGTTGGCGTCGCTGATGATGTCGTAGGCGCCGCGGTAGTCCTTATCGAGGATCCTCTCGATGAAGCCCAGGATGTCGATCCCGACGGGACAGCCCGCGATACAGGCGGCCTCGGGGCACAGCAGACAGCGCTCACACTCGTTGAGGGTGTCCTCGAAGCGATAGCCGAGCGCCACTTCGGCGAAGTTCCTCACCCGCTCCGCCGGGTCCTGGACCGGCATGGGGGTCCGTTCCTGCGGGATGGTGCGTATGGTCTTCTTCTTCGGCATTACCGCGCTCCGGGCCTACTCGGGATGCGCCTCCAACCACCTCTCCATGGCCAACCGCTCTTCGCTCGCGAAGCGCCCCAGCCGGTTTGTCAAATCGTCGAAGTCGACCTCGTGCCCGTCGAAGTGGGGGCCATCGACACAGGCAAACAAGGTCCGCCCGCCGACCCTGACGCGACACCCACCGCACATGCCCGTGCCGTCGACCATGATGGGATTCACGCTGACCGTGGTCTTGACGCCGCGCGCACGCGTGACCTCGGCTGCGGCCTTCATCATCACGGGCGGACCAATGGCGACGACCTTCTCGACGTCGGCGTGCCTCTCGAGCGCCAGCACGATGCCGTCGGTGACCAGCCCCCTGATGCCGGCCGAACCGTCGTCGGTGCAGATGATAAATTCGTCGCAGCAGGCCTCGAACCTGTCATGCCAGAAGACGAGGTCTCTCGAGCGGAAGCCGACCACGCCGATGACGTAGGCACCGTGCGCCTTGAACGCGCGTGCCAGCGGGTAGATGGGGGCGACGCCCAGCCCGCCGCCGACGCACACGACCTTCTGTGCGTCAGCCGTTTCCATGGGCCTGCCCATGGGGCCGGTCATGCAGTAAAGCCGTGCGCCGGCCCGGCAGGTCTGCTGCATCTCCCTGGTGGTCTTGCCGACCGCCTGGACGACCAGCGTGATCGTCCCCCGGTCACGGTCGAGGTCGGCGATGGTCAGGGGAATGCGTTCGCCGCGTTCGCCCGCCATGACGATGACGAACTGGCCGGGTTGTGCCACTCGGGCCATCATGGGGTGGCGAATCTCGAGCAGATAAGTGACATCCGAGAAGTCCTCGCGCGCCACCACCTCGAGCGTGGACCAGTCGCTGATCTCGCATTTGGATTGGGAGACGTCGGTTCGCTCGTGGTTCCTGGCCTCGGATTGACCGCGCTGCTTCGCCAAGACTGCACTCCCATGCTGCGGACAATTGGAATCCTTATCGATTGGAATCCTTATCGATTCACGGTCCGTGCGCGATGACCTAGATCAATGCCCGCACTCCCGGCAGCGTCCGCTGCGCCGTCGGGACCGGTGTGCGCCCCGCCTGACTTCGTGCGTCAGCCGCGCTGTTCGACCGGCACGAACGGCCGCCAGGAATGGCCGATGTAGCGCTGCCGGGGCCGGCCGATCTTGCGGCCCGGGTCCTTGATCATCTCCTTCCACTGGGCAATCCATCCCACGGTACGCGCCACCGCGAACAGCACGGGGAACATGCTGGTCGGGAAGCCCATCGCCTTGAGGATGATGCCCGAGTAGAAGTCGACGTTGGGGAACAGCTTGCGCTCGACGAAGTAGTCGTCCTCGAGCGCGATCCGCTCAAGCTCGACGGCGAGTTCGAGCAGCGGATCCTCGCCGATGCCCAGCGCCTCTAGTACCTCGTGGCTCGATTCGCGGAGCACGGCGGCCCGCGGGTCGTAGTTCTTGTAGACCCGGTGGCCGAAGCCCATTAGGCGGAACGGGTCTTCCTTGTCCCGCGCCCGCTTGAGGAACTCGGGGATGCGATCCTTGCTGCCGATCTCGCGCAGCATTCTCAGCACCGCTTCGTTCGCGCCGCCGTGCGCGGGGCCCCACAGCGAGGCGATGCCCGCGGCAATGCAGGCGAAGGGGTTGGCGTCGCTCGAGCCGGCGATGCGTACCGTCGAGGTCGAGGCGTTCTGCTCGTGGTCGGCATGCAGGGTGAAGATCCGGTCCATGGCGCGCGCCAGCACCGGGTTCACCACGTAGGGCTCGCTCGGAACCGAGAACGTCATATAGAGGAAGTTCGCTGTGTAATCGAGATCGTTGCGCGGATAGACGAATGGCTGGCCGATCGAGTACTTGTAGGCCATCGCCGCCAGCGTCGGCATCTTGGCGACCAGCTGATGGGTTGCCACTCGGCGCTTCTGCTGGTCGTGGATGTCGGTGGTGTCGTGGTAGAAGGCGCTCAGGCCCCCGACCACCCCCACCATGATCGCCATGGGGTGGGCGTCGCGGCGGAACCCGCGGTAGAAGTGCTGCAGCTGCTCGTGCACCATGGTGTGGTAGGTGATGTCGTGCACGAAGGCGGCCTTCTGCTGTCCGGTCGGCAGCTCGCCGTAGAGCAGCAGGTAACAGACATCCATGAAATCACTGTGTTCGGCGAGGTCTTCGATAGCGTAGCCGCGGTGCAGCAGAACGCCCTTCTCGCCGTCGATGAAGGTGATCTCCGAGTCGCAGCTTGCCGTGGACATGTATCCCGGGTCGTAGGTGAAGAATCCTGTCTCCTTGTAGAGGCGCTGGACGTCAATCACCCTGGGCCCCTCGACGCTGCTCAGCACTGGCAAGGCGAATTCCCTGCCGCTGCTCGGGTCGACGAGAAGGACATGATCGGCGGCGCCGTTCTCGTGTCTCGCCGCCACGGGATTCGTTTCGTTCATGACGATTGCCCTCCAAGTGAGTGACGCCAGGAGCCTCGCCCCACGTCATCCCGGATAAGCAATTGCCACGAGTAAAGATCAACTCGTTCACCCGGCTCAATGACCTGGGTCAACTCGCGGCGTCACCGTCGTGCCAGAGGTGCATCCGTTGGCGCCAAGATCCAGCGTCCGGTTGTGCGAGCTCGCCAGCCAACCCAAGGTCCTGGGGCGTTGGGAGACGTGGTCGCCCCACGTAAAACGGGTCGAGACCCTCTGCCGCTGGTCTTCAGGCTCTTTCTGATCTCAGCCTTGCCGAATACCGGGACGAGGTCCTTCGGCACGCGGATGTGGAATTAGTTGGTCCCCCTCCGCCGCGCGAAGCCGGCTGGTTTCGCCATGACAGACATACCCCGCGTGTACCCCCCAAGTGGACCACATGGGAACGCTAAGTCATTGCAAACTAAGAAAACTGAGGCTGTGTATCTGCTTAGGAGGAGGGATGGTGGAGCCGAGGGGGATCGAACCCCTGACCTTCGCATTGCGAACGCGACGCTCTCCCAGCTGAGCTACGGCCCCGAGCCGCCGGTGCCAAGGCGGCGGGCGATCGGATCATGGTGGCCGCCAATGGGGCTGTCAAGCCGCGCCGGCGAGCGCACGCAGGGACCCGGCAAGGCCCGGAATCGCCCGGCTGCGCGGGCCGTCGGCCGCCCTTGCGTGCCCCAGGCCGCGCGGCTAGGTTAGGCGCGCCGGCCGCCGTATCGGCCGGGGGAAAGGCGCCTCGGCCATGCGGTCGCTTCTCTTCCTGATCGACAGCGTCCTCATGCTGTATCTGTGGTGCGTCATCATCTCCGCGGTGATGAGCTGGCTGGTGGCGTTCAACGTGGTCAATCCGCGCAACCGCTTGGTATACATGGTTGGCGACTTCCTGTACCGCATCACCGAGCCGGCGCTGCGTCCGATCCGCCGGTGGATTCCGATCCTGGGCGGCATCGACATCTCGCCGCTGATTCTGATTATTTTACTCATCTTCGCACGCAACCTGTTGCGTGAGTACTGGCCGGCCTAGCCGCCGCCTTGGCTGGCGTCGCCAGGAGTGTTGGCCATGCCCGCCTCACCGTTCACCGTCGCCACGGATGGCGTACGGGTCGCCGTCCGGGTCGCGCCCGGGACGGCGCACAACCGAATCGGCGGGGTCTCCCGCGGCGCCGAGGGCGGCTCTGCGCTCAAGGTTTCGGTCACCGCCGCGCCCGTGGGCGGCAAGGCGAACGCGGCGCTGATCAAGCTCCTTTCCAAGACCTGGCGGGTGCCGAAGGGCGCCATCACCATCGCCGCCGGCGCCGGCAGCCGGCGCAAGGTCGTGCACGTTGCCGGCAACCCGCAGGACCTTCTCGGTCGATTGCGGCGATCGCTGGACGCAGGCCATGGCTGAGGCGATAAGGATCGACGGCAAGGCGTTCGCCGAGGGCTTGCGCGCGCGCATAGCCGAGGTAGTGGCGGCGCTCGGTGCGAGCCATGGGCTCATCCCCGGCCTGGCGGTGGTGCTGGTGGGCGACAACCCGACCAGTCAGGTCTACGTCCGTTCCAAGGCGAAGCACACCACCGAGGCCGGCATGCGCTCGTTCGACCACCAGCTGCCGGCGGAGACGAGCGAGGCCGAGCTCTTGGCGCTGCTGCAGCGCCTCAACGCCGACCCGGCGGTGCACGGCATCCTGGTGCAGCTGCCGCTGCCGTCGCAAATCGACGCGGCGGAAATCCTCGGCGCCATCGACCCGGCCAAGGACGTGGACGGCTTCCACGTGGTCAATGCCGGGGCCCTGTGGAGCGGTGGCCTCGCCGGACCGCGGCCGCCGCTGGTCCCGTGCACGCCGCTCGGCTGCCTGATGTTGCTCAAGCACACCCTGGACAAGCTTTCGGGCCTGCGGGCGCTGGTGCTCGGCCGCTCCAACATCGTCGGCAAGCCCATGGCGGCACTGCTCCTTCATGAGAACTGTACCGTGACCATCGCCCATTCCCGGACCCGCGACCTGCCGGCCGAGTGCCGCCGCGCCGAGATCCTGGTCGCCGCCGTCGGTCGGCCGGAGATGGTGCGCGGCGACTGGATCGGCCCTGGTGCTACGGTGATCGACGTCGGCATCAACCGCGTGCCCGGGACCGCGGAAGGCCAGTCCCGGCTGGTGGGCGACGTCGCCTACGCCGAGGTCGCGCAGGTGGCGCGGGCCATCACCCCGGTGCCGGGCGGCGTCGGGCCGATGACCATCGCCTGCCTGTTGCGCAACGCGGTGGTTGCCGCCTGCCGCCAGCACAAGCTCCCCGACCCGACCTTGTGACGACGTCGGTCCCCTGGACAATCGGGACCAGAGTCCGTTAATTGGGCGCCATGGAGCAAGGCCTGAGCAGCCTGGTCGCGGCCACCGCAACCTTCGTCGGTAGCCATTTCGTGCTGTCCAGCCAGGCGGTCCGCCAGCCGCTCATCGCCCGCCTCGGCGAACGCCCGTTCCGCGGGCTGTACGCGCTCTTAAGCCTGGTCGTCTTCATCTGGATGGTCGCGGCCTACGGCCGGGCGCCGCAAGTCGTCCTGTGGCCGTCCACGCTCTGGGCCCGGCACATTCCGCTGGTGGTGATGCCGATCGCGGCGATCCTGGCGGTGGCTGGTCTCACCACCCGCAACGTCACCATGGTCGGCGCCGAGGCATCGGTGGAAGCGGGCGACCCGGCGCCGGGCATCATGCGGGTGACCCGGCATCCGTTCCTGTGGGCGGTGGCGGTGTGGGCGATCTCGCACCTGGCGGCGACGGGTGACGCCGCCAGCCTGATCCTGATGGGCGGCATTTTGGTCCTGGCGTTGGGCGGTATGGCGCATATCGACGCCCGCCGGCGGGCCGACCTGGGGTCGGCCTGGGGGCCGATCGCGCTCACCACCAGCGTCCTTCCCTTCGCCGCCGTCGCCAGCGGCCGCGCCAGCATGGACTGGGCCGGCATCGGCTGGCAGCGCCTGGCCGGCGGCGTGGCGCTCTACTTCGCCCTGTTCTTCGTGCACGAGCTGGTGATCGGGGTGAGCCCCCTGCCGGGCTGATACTAGCGGTCCTTGCTCTTGACCCGTCCCGCTCCCCCACCCGGCCACCCACGGGATCGTCGGCTTAGGGTGGCCGGGTGGGGAGCGGGAGGCCAGGAATCGGCCATAACGGCCGATACTATGAGCTATCCCGTAAGCAGGTTGATCCTTACGACCCCCTCCCCTCGCGCAGCTTGGCCAGGCGCAGGCGGAGCGCGGTGAGCTTGATGAAGCCGTCGGCGTCGCCCTGGTGGTAGACGGCGTCCTCCTCGAAGGTGACGTGGGGGTGGGAGTAGAGGCTGTCGGCGCTCTTGCGCCCGACCACGTGCACCGCGCCCTTGTACAGCTTCAGCCGCACCGTGCCGTTGACGCGGCGCTGGCTCTCGTCGATCGCCGCCTGCATCATCCGCCGCTCCGGCGAGAACCACAGCCCGTTGTAGATCAGGCTGGCGTAGCGCGGCATCAGCTCGTCCTTCAAATGCGCGGCCTCGCGGTCCAACGTGATCGACTCGACGGCGCGGTGCGCCGCCATCAGGATGGTGCCGCCCGGGGTCTCGTAGACCCCGCGCGACTTCATGCCGACGAAGCGGTTCTCCACCAGGTCCACCCGGCCGACGGCATTGGCCCCACCCAGGGCGTTGAGGCGGGTCAAGAGCGCCGCCGGGGTGAGCCGCTCGCCGTCGACGGCCACCGGATCGCCGGACTCGAAGGTGATCTCGACGGTGCTGGGCCGGTCGGGGGCGTCCTCGGGCGCCACCGAGCGGGTGAACATGGCCGGGTCCGGCTCCACCCACGGATCCTCGAGCGCCCGGCCCTCGTACGACGCGTGCAGCAGGTTGGCGTCGATCGAATAGGGCGGCTCGCCGCGGCTGCCCCTGGCGATCGGGATCTGGTGCTTCCGGGCATAGTCGATCAGGCGGGCGCGGCTGTTAAGCTCCCACTCGCGCCACGGGGCGACCACCCGGATGTCGGGGTCGAGAGCGGCGTAGGCGAGCTCGAAGCGCACCTGATCGTTGCCCTTGCCGGTGGCGCCGTGGGCCACCGCGTCGGCGCCGACCTCATGGGCGATTTCGATCTGGCGCCAGGCGATCAAGGGCCGGGCGATTGCGGTGCCGAGGAGGTAGGCGCCCTCGTATAAGGTGTTGGCGCGGAACATCGGGAACACGTAGTCGCGCACGAAGGTCTCGCGCAGATCCTCGACGAAGATCTCGCTGACGCCGAGGCGCTCGGCCTTGGCCCGCGCCGGCTTGAG
>JBHICX010000105.1:0-7507 GCA_046759805.1 Kiloniellales bacterium
TCTCGGCCGACAAGTCGCCGTCCGACCTGGAGGGGATCGAGGAACGCATGAAGTCCCGGCTCGGCTGGGGCCTGGTGGCCGACATCCACCCCACCACCTACGAGTTGCGGCTCGGCATCCTGCAGGCCAAGGCCGAGCAGCTCAAGGTCGAGGTCGCGCCCAAAGTGATGGAGTTCCTGGCCCACAAGATTACCTCCAACGTGCGCGAGCTCGAGGGGGCGCTCAATCGAATCGTGGCCCACGCCACCCTGGTCGGCCGCACGATCACGCTCGAATCGACCCAAGAGGTGTTGCACGACCTGTTGCGGGCCAACGACCGGCGGGTCACCATCGAGGAGATCCAGCGCCGGGTCGCCGAGCACTTCAACGTCCGGCTGTCGGACATGCACTCGGCGCGACGCGCCCGCGCCGTGGCGCGCCCCAGACAGGTTGCCATGTACCTGGCCAAACAGCTCACCTCTCGCTCGCTGCCCGAGATCGGCCGCAAGTTCGGCGGACGCGACCACACCACGGTCATGCACGCCGTGCGCAAGGTCGACGAGCTGCGCGCCATCGACAACGGGTTCGCCGAGGACGTCGAGCTTCTGCGACGGATGCTGGAAGGCTGAGGCGCGGTGCCGTGCGCGGCCCCGGGCGCGGGCCGCGCGGATTACGGAATAAGGTGGTGATTCCAGCGCCTTATGCTATAATTCGCACCCGCATGCAGGGACGTTCCGACGCCGGTTGAAAGCCGCGCCGGACGGTCGCTCCGCGGGGCTGGGCATGGCCCTGATTCTCACCGATACTGTGATCCTCGTCAGCCGAAGAACGTCCCATGAAACTAACCATCGAACGCGCGGCGCTACTGCGGTCGCTGGCCCATGTGCAAAGCGTGGTGGAACGCCGGACCACCATCCCGATCCTGTCCAACGTCTTGCTCGAGGGCGCCGACGGTTGGCTGCGCTTGACCGCCACCGACATGGACATCGCCATCGTCGACCGGGCCGAGGCCGAGGTCGGCCAGGCCGGCGCCGTCACGGTGCCGGCCCACACCCTCTACGACATCGTGCGCAAGCTGCCCGAGGGCAGCCAGGTCGAGCTCGACGGCGCCAGCGAAGCGGACCGTCTGGTGATGTGTGCCGGCCGCTCGAGGTTCACCCTCCAGACGTTGCCGAAGGAGGACTTCCCGGTGATGGCGGAGGGCGAGTTGTCGCATCGCTTCGAGATGCCAGCGGCCGATCTGCGCACCCTCATCGACCGCACCAGATTTGCCATTTCCACAGAGGAAACCCGGTACTACCTGAACGGAATCTATCTCCACACGGCGGAAAACGAGGGCGTTGCCGTGCTGCGCGCGGTGGCCACCGACGGCCACCGGCTGGCCCGCGCCGAGATGCCGTTGCCGGAGGGCGCCGCTGGGATGCCGGGGGTGATCGTGCCGCGCAAGACGGTCGGCGAGCTGCGCAAGCTTCTCGAAGAGGCGAGCGAGCCGGTTTCGGTGGCGTTGTCCGAGACCAAGATCCGCTTCGATTGTCAGGGAGCGGTGCTCACCTCCAAGCTCATCGACGGCACCTTCCCCGAATACGAGAGGGTCATCCCGACCGGCAATGACAAGGTGATGGAGGTCGCCTGCAGGGACCTGTCCGCCGCCGTCGACCGGGTGGCGACGATCTCCACCGAGAAGAGCCGCGCGGTGAAGCTGACCCTCGACTCCGGCAACCTCACGCTCAGCGCCAACAGCCCCGAAAGCGGTACCGCCACGGAGGAGCTCGAGATCGGCTACGACGCCGATCCACTGCAGATCGGTTTCAACTCCCGCTATCTCTTGGACATCGCGCAGCAGATCGAGGGAGAGGGCGCCCAGTTCGTTCTGGCGGACGGGGCCTCGCCCACCATCGTGCGGGACGCGACCGATGCCTCGACGCTCTACGTGCTGATGCCGATGCGCGTGTGAGGCGGGCGATCGCACACCCGGTTTTGCAGTCGGCTCCGATCCCCTTCGGCGGTCCGTTCGCGGCCCCGCGCCCGCGGGCCCGGCCGGTGGCGGTGGTGCGCCTGTCGCTCAGCGACTTTCGCTGTTACTCCCGGGTGCGGCTCGATTGCGACGCCCGGCCGGTGGTGCTAGTGGGCCCGAACGGCGCCGGCAAGACCAATCTGTTGGAGGCGCTTTCGTTGCTCGGGCCGGGGCGCGGCCTGCGCCGGGCCAGGCTGGCCGATCTCGACCGCCGGCAGGCGGGCGCGGCGCAAGCGGCCGGTCCCTGGGCCGTCGCTGCCACGGTCGAGACGCCGGCCGGATCGGTGCGCATCGGCACCGGCCGCGACCCCGGCGCCGGCGGCTCCGGCACCGGGCGGGAGCGCCGCGTGGTGCGGCTGGATGGGCGCAAGGCGCGGGGCCAATCGGAGCTGGCCGCGCACTTATCGCTCGTCTGGCTGACGCCGGAGATGGACCGGCTGTTCCTCGACGCGGCCGCGGCCCGGCGGCGCTTCCTCGACCGGCTGGTATCCGCGGTCGACGGCGCCCATGTGGCCCGGGTCACGGCGTACGAGCACGCCATGCGGGAACGCGCCCGGCTGTTGCGCGAAGGCCGGGCCGACGGCGCCTGGCTCACGGCGCTGGAGCACACCATGGCGGCCGAGGGCATCGCCATCGCCGCCGCCCGACGCGCCCTGGTGGCCCGGCTCGACGCCGCCGCCGGCGAGGCGATCGGTCCCTTCCCGCGAGTCGGGGTCAGGCTCGAGGGGACGGTCGAGGCCTGGCTCGACGCGGCGCCGGCGCTGGCCAACGAGGAGCGGCTGCGGGCCGTGCTCGCGGCCCGCCGCAGGCGCGACGCCGAGACCGGCGGCGCCCTCGGACCGCACCGCAGCGACCTGGCGGTGCGCCACGTCGCCAAGGACCTGCCGGCGGCCGGATGCTCGACCGGCGAGCAGAAGGCGCTCCTGGTGTCGCTGGTCCTGGCCCATGCCCGCCTGGTCGCGGCCGAGCGCGGGCACGCCCCGGTGGTGCTGCTTGACGAGGTGGCGGCGCGTCTGGACGCCGGGCGTCGGGCGGCGTTGTTCGACGAGCTCATGGCGCTCGGTGCCCAGGCCTGGCTTGCCGGCACCGACGAAGCGCTGTTCCAGCCGCTGGCGCCGCACGCCCAGTTGTTCCGAGTGATCGACGGCACCGTCACCCACCGAGGATGAGATGACCGATCAAGCAGCCGATACGGCCGAGGACGCCGAAATCTACGACGCCGAGTCGATCCAGGTGCTGCGCGGGCTGGAAGCGGTGCGCCGCCGTCCCGGCATGTACATCGGCGATACCGACGACGGCACCGGCCTGCACCACATGGTTGACGAGGTGGTGGACAACGCCATCGACGAGGCGCTGGCCGGCCATTGCGACCGAATCAGCGTGACGCTGGGCGCCGACGGCACGGTCAGGGTGACCGACAACGGTCGCGGCATCCCGGTCGACATCCATGCCGAGGAAGGGATCTCGGCGGCCGAGGTGATCATGACCCGGCTGCATGCCGGCGGCAAGTTCGACCAGAACGTCTACAAGGTGGCCGGCGGGCTGCACGGGGTCGGGGTGTCGGTGGTGAACGGGCTGTCGAGCTGGCTTGAGCTCAGGATCTTCCGCGACGGCAAGGAGCACTTCATCCGCTTTCGCGACGGCGAGCCGGAAGCGCCGCTGGCCATCGTCGGCGAGGAAAAGGGCAAGACCGGGACCGAGGTCACCTTTCTGCCGTCGCCCGAGATCTTCTCCAACACCGAGTTCGACTTCAACATGCTGGAGCATCGCCTGCGCGAGCTGGCGTTCCTGAACGCGGGCGTGACGCTCACCTTGACCGACGACCGGGGTGTCGATCCCCGGGTCGTAGAGCTGCATTACGGCGGCGGGCTGGAGGCGTTCGTCAGGTATCTCGACCGCGCCAAGACACCGCTGCAGGAGGCGCCGATCACGGTCCGTGACCAACGCGACGGCATCCTGGTCGAGGCCGCCATGCAGTGGAACGACAGCTATCACGAGACCGTGCTTTGCTTCACCAACAACATCCCGCAGCGCGACGGCGGCACGCATCTGGCCGGGTTCCGCGCCGGGCTCACCCGCCAGGTCAATGCCTACGCGGCCGCCTCCGGCATCGCCAAGCGGGAGAAGGTCGCGATCACCGGCGACGACGCGCGCGAGGGGCTCACTTGCGTGCTGTCGATCAAGGCGCCGGACCCGAAGTTCTCGTCGCAGACCAAGGACAAGCTGGTCTCCTCGGAGGTGCGCCCGGTGGTCGAATCGATCATCAACGACCGGCTCGGCCAGTGGTTGGAAGAGCACCCGGCCGAGGCCAAGCGGCTCATTGCCAAGGTGGTCGAGGCCGCCGCCGCCCGCGAGGCGGCGCGCAAGGCGCGCGAGATCACCCGTCGCAAGGGGGTGTTGGAGATAAGCGCGCTGCCCGGCAAGCTGGCCGACTGTCAGGAGCGCGACCCGGCCCAGTGCGAGCTGTTCATCGTCGAGGGAGACTCGGCCGGCGGCTCGGCCAAGCAGGCGCGCGACCGTCGCTTCCAGGCGATCCTGCCGATCCGCGGCAAGATCCTGAACGTCGAACGGGCGCGCACGGACAAGATGCTGTCCTCGGCCGAGATCACCGCCATCATCGCCGCCCTCGGCACCGGCATCGGCAAGGACGACTTCGATCCCGACAAGCTGCGCTACCACAAGATCATCATCATGACCGACGCCGACGTGGACGGCAGCCACATCCGCACCCTGCTGCTCACCTTCTTCTATCGCGAGATGGAACCGCTGGTGGTCCGCGGCCATCTGTACATCGCGCAGCCGCCGCTCTACCGGGCCAAGAAGGCAGGGTCGGAGGTGTATCTCAAGGACGACCGGGCGCTCGAGGACTACCTGATCGAGGCCGGCCTCGACGGCGCCGTGCTGACGCTCGACGACGGCAGCCAGCGCAGCGCCGGCGACCTGCAGGTCATCGTCGAACAGGCGCGGTTGGCGGCACGGCTGATGGCGCCGCTGATCGACCATGTGGGAAACCGCGACATGGTGGAGCAGTCTGCAATCCTTGGGGCCTTCAATCCCGAGCTGCTCGCCGATCCCAAACAGGCAAGCCAGGCCGCCCGGTACATCGCCAAGCGCCTCGACGCGTTGAGCCCGCCGGAGGAGCGCGGCTGGCACGGCGCGGCGCTGCCCGACGGCGGCATCGAATGCACCAGGAGCCTGCGCGGCGTGCCGGTGCGCCACGTGATCGCCGGCCATCTCCTGCGCAGCACCGAAGCCCTGCGGCTCGACCAAATGGCCGCCCAATTGCAGGCCATCTACGGGCGGCATGCCAGGCTCGCCACCAAGGACCGGGAGCTGGCGGTGACCGGCCCGATCGGACTGCGCGACGCGGTGATGGAACAGGGCCGCAAGGGGGTCGCCACCCAGCGCTACAAGGGCCTGGGGGAGATGAACCCGGACCAGCTCTGGGCCACCACTCTCGACCCGAACTCCCGTTCGCTGTTGCAGGTCAAGGTGAACCACGACGACCAGGCGAGTGAGGTGTTCTCGACGCTGATGGGCGACGTCGTCGAGCCGCGGCGCGAGTTCATCCAGGCCCACGCCCTCGAGGTCGCCAATCTCGACGTTTGACGCGGCGGCGCCCGCGCTTCGCGCGGTCGCGGCGCCGTGCCACCGGCAACTGACGCGCCTGGCGACACCAATTTCCGCCACGTTTTCGACCTACAGTCGCCACCGCCGGCACTCGGGCGCACCCCGTGGAGGGGCGCCTAGAGCCGTTATGCCGCAAAATCTATGGGGCGCAGGGACTATCTAACGCTATATCTAATATTTGAGTATGGCCAGAAAGCGAACCAAGACCGTGCGATCCTCCCGACGCCGCCGGCGGCCGGCGGGCCGCAAGCGGTCGCTCATCCGCACACTCCTCTACGGGGGCCTGTTGTTCACCGTCTGGTCGGTAGTCGCCTTGGGCGGGCTGCTTGCCTATTACGCCTGGGAGCTGCCGGAGGTGAGCATGGTCGGCGAGGTAGAACGACGGCCAAGCGTCACCTTCCTGGCCGCGGACGGGACGGTGTTCGCCACCTATGGCGACTTGTACGGGGCGACGGTGAGCGTCCACGACCTGCCCGCCGTCCTCATCCAGGCGGTGCTCGCCACCGAGGACCGCCGTTTCTATGACCATTTCGGAATCGACATCATTGGGCTGGCCCGGGCCGCATGGGTCAATCTGCGGGCCGGCGAGATTCGCCAGGGCGGCTCCACCATCACTCAGCAATTGGCCAAGAACCTGTTTCTCAATCCCGAGCGCACCGTCGAGCGGAAGGTGCAGGAGATGATGCTGGCGCTACTGCTCGAGCACCGGTTCGACAAGGACCAGATTCTCACCATCTACCTGAACCGCATCTACCTGGGGGCCGGGACCTACGGGGTGGAGGCGGCGGCGCAGCGATACTTCGCCAAGAGCGCCCGCCAGGTGGGGCTGTACGAGGCCGCGACCCTGGCGGGGCTGTTGAAGGCGCCATCGCGTTACAACCCGGTGCGCAATCCGCGGCTGGCCCGCCGGCGCACCGAGCAGGTGCTGGCCAAGATGGTCGATGCCGGCTATTTGAGCGACGCCGAGGCGGCGGCGGTCGTCGAGCCGCCGGTCCGCCGCCGCCGGGTCGCCATCGGCCAGGGCAGCCGCTACTTCGCCGACTGGGTGATGGAACGGCTCGGCGGCTACATCCACCTCGGCGATCGCAACGTCACGGTGCGCACGACCCTCGACCTCAACCTCCAGCGGACCGCCGAGGGGGACACCGCGGCGCTTATTGCCGGGGCCAAGGACCGGCTTGGCGCCGTGCAGGCGGCGCTGGTGGCGCTCGCCCCCGACGGCGCGGTTCGAGCCATGGTCGGCGGCCACGACTACCAGAAGAGCCAATTCAACCGGGCCACCCAGGCGCTGCGCCAGCCGGGCTCGGCCTTCAAGGCGTTCGTCTATCTGGCCGGGCTCGAGCGCGGCCTCAGCCCGGATACGGTGATCCACGACACGCCGATCTCGATCGGCGGCTGGCGGCCGCGCAACTACGAGGACAAGCATTACGGGCGGATCACCTTGCGCGAGGCGCTGGCGCGCTCGATCAACACCGTGGCCGTGCAGGTGAGCGAGCGGGCCGGCCGCCGGCGCGTGGTCGAGATCGCCCAGCGGTTGGGCGTGACCAGCAAGCTGAAAGCCCATCCGAGCCTGGCGCTGGGCACCAGCGAGGTGACGCTGATCGAGCTCACCGCCGCCTACGGGGCGTTCGCCAATGGCGGCCAGGCGGTCTGGCCCTATGCCATCGAGGAGGTCCGCGACGCCGGCGGCAAGCTCCTCTATCGCCGGTTCGGATCCGGCCCGGGACAGGTGGTCGACGCCCGGGGCTTAAGGGCGATGAACGACATGTTGACAACGGTGATGACGCGCGGCACCGGCCGGTCGGCGCGCCTCGACCGCCCCGCCGCCGGCAAGACCGGCACCAGTCAGGAGTATCGGGACGCCTGGTTCATCGGTTACACCGC
>JBHICX010000106.1:0-7473 GCA_046759805.1 Kiloniellales bacterium
TTTTTTCTCTTCTTTTCACGGATATGTATAGAACATTATCTCGTACAGTACCTATTGCTTCGAATTTTCTTGGAATGCAATTTCTATCAATGTCGAACTTGCCTTCCCCGCGGTATTCGCCGTCCCAGCGACCGGCGGCATTGGCGCCGGCGGCCGCGATCGCGGCGGACAGGAGGATGAACAGCGGCAGAAATGGGAACACACGGACCATGCTTGCGACCCCTAAAATCACTAACTTTGCCGCAAATCACTAATTTTGCCTTATTGTCTCTTTGCGGGAATCCACTCGACGTTAAGTTACTCCGGACACCACGTTGCGTCCAGCGCGCGCCCCGCGATCGACCCGCTAGGTTGCGGGCTGCCGGCGCCCGGGTGAGGCAAGCCGGCCTGTTCTTGTCGGATCACGCCCATGTCAATTTTCGCATCGCTGGCGGCATGAGGGTTTCGGTCCTGTCGCAGGCATCGCGGTTTGACTTCCCGGTGCGGGTCGGGAATGAATGCGCCCCATTGGCCGTCTAAGCCACAGCCCCGGAAGGCCAGGGCGGGTCGTTCGATTCGAGCGAGGAGCGCCACCATCATGACAGTCCGCGACAAATTCCTGGGATGCCTTGGCCTTGCCGCCGCCGCGGCTGCGGTCACGGCCGGCGGTGTCGCCCTTGCCGGCGCCGACGCGTCTGTCGTCACCGTGCGCCAGGGCGTGATGACCGGACAGGTCGACCATGCCAAGGCGATTATCGCCTTCATCAAGGAGGATCTGGGGACGTCCGCCGACGTTGCCAAGCGCGCCGGCGGCATCGCCGCCACCACCAGGCTGATCCCGGGGCTGTTCCCCAAGGGCACCGGCATGGACGAGATCAAGGACCCCAGGACCGGCGCCAAGCCCGAGATTTGGCTCGACTGGGCGGGCTTCGAGAAGGCGGCCAAGGCCCTGGAGACGGAGGCCGAGAAGCTGATGCAGGTGGCACTCGGGGGCGACAAGGACGCCATCGCTGCCCAGTTCGGGGTCATGGGCAAGCAAGGCTGCGGCGGCTGTCACAAGCCTTTCCGCGAAAAGCTGGAGTAGTACCAAAGGATCTGATGCGGCGCTTCGCCCTAGCGCTGTGCCTGGTGGTCTTCACGTCGGCGGCCGGGTCGGCGGCTGGTACCGATCCAGCGCTGCGCCGCGGCGAATACGTGTTCCGCGCCGCCGGTTGTGTGTCCTGTCACACCGACCTCAAGAACAAGGGCCCGAGGCTCGCCGGCGGGCGGGCACTGAAGACGCCGTTCGGCACCTTCTATGGCCCGAACATCACCCCCGATACCACCCACGGGATCGGGGCCTGGACCGAGGCGGACTTCGTGCGCGCCCTGCGCCGGGGCGTGTCGCCGGATGGCGCCCACTACTTCCCGGCCTTCCCGTATGCCGCCTACACGCGGATGACCAACGCCGACCTGCGGGCGCTGTGGGCCTACCTCAGGGCCCAGCCGCCGGTCGAGCGGCCGAACCGGCCGCATGACCTGAGGTTTCCCTTCAACCTGCGCTTCCTCATTGGCCCGTGGAAGTGGCTGTATTTCGAGCCCGGCCCGCAACGGCCGGAGGCCGGGCGCTCGGCGGCCTGGAACCGCGGCGCCTATCTGGTGGAGGCGCTCGGCCATTGCGCCGAGTGCCATACGCCGCGCACCCTCCTCGGCGGCCTCGACCGCGACCGCCACATGGCCGGCACCCGCGACGGCCCCGAGGGCAAACCGGTGCCCAACATCACGCCGGACGCCGCCACCGGCATCGGTGACTGGAGCCGCGGCGACGTCACCACCTTGCTCAAGTTCGGCATGCTTCCCGACGGCGAATTCGTGGGCGGCCTGATGGCCGAGGTGGTGGAGCATTCGACCCGGTATCTGACGCCCGAGGACCGCGCCGCCATCGTCGATTACATCCGGAGCCTGCCGGCGATTCACAACGATCTGCGCCCGGCCGACAAGGGCGGCAGTTGAAGGAAAGCACTCGCGGATCGGTCCGGCATTGGGTATGAGGTATCCCATGCCGAGGTTTCTTGTCCTGTGGCTTATCGCATGGGCCCTCGTCGTCGCGGCGCCGGCGGGGGCATGGGCCGGGTGCTCGGACGCTCCGGCTCCCGGAGCCGATTGGCGCGACTGCAACATGAGCGGCCTGGATTTGAGGGAAATCGACGTCACCGGCGGCACCATGCGCGGCACCAACTTCGACCGCGGCGATCTGCGCGGCGCCCGCTTCGTGGACGTCAAGGCCTCGCGGGCGCGCTTCCGCGAGGCGAAGCTCGCAGGCATCCGCTTCGACGGTGCCGATCTGGACGGCGCCCAGTTCGGCCGCGCCGACCTCACCGGCGCCTCGCTCAGGAACACCACGCTCAGGGCCACCGACTTCCAGCGGGCGATCCTCAAGGGCGCCGACTTCACCGGCGCCCGGGTGCTAAACACCAACTTCTTCCGCGCCAATCTGAGCGGCGCCACCTGGGTCGACGGCCGAAGTTGCGCCGAGGGCTCCACGGGCCTGTGCCGGTGAGCCCTGAGCGAGCCTCGTGAGCGAGTTCGCCGATCAGACCGCGATCGTCGTCGGTGCGGCGCGCGGCATCGGCCGCGCCGCGGCCGAGCGGCTGGCCGGCCAGGGCGCCCGCGTGGTCGGCTTCGACCGGGATGAGGCGGCCTTGCAGGCGACCACGAGCGCCCTCGTCGCCGAGGGTCTGAACGTCACCGCCCGGCCGGTGGACGTGACCGACGATCGGGCGACCGCCGCCGCGGTCGAGGCGACGCTGGCCGAAGGCCCGGTGCAGATCCTGGTCAACTGTGCCGGCATCACCGGCGAGACCAACCGCAAGCCGCACCAGGTCGACCCGGAGGATTTCGACCGGGTCTACCGGGTCAACCTGCGGGCCGCGTTCCTGCTCACCCGGCTCGTGGCGCCGGCGATGGTGGCCCAAGGCTACGGGCGCATGCTGCACGTGGCGTCGATGGCCGGCAAGGAGGGCAACGCCGGGATGCTCGCCTACTCGGCCACCAAGGCCGGCCTCATCGGCCTGGTGAAGAGCGCCGGCAAGGACTACGCCGACACCGGGGTTACCATCAACGCGCTGGCGCCGGCGGTGATTCGCACCGACATGGTGGCCGCCGTGCCCGCCGCGCTGATCAAGGACCTGACCGACCGGATTCCGATGCGCCGCACCGGCCGGCTGGACGAGGTGGCGGCGATGATCGCCTTCATCGTCTCCCCGGCTTGCGGCTTCTGCACCGGCTTCACCTTCGATTTGTCCGGCGGCCGGGCAACGTACTGAGCCCCTCAACGCAGGTGCCCGCGGGCGCCCATTTGCCGATGCCGAGCCCTTTCGCAACCATCGGTAAATGGGCGCGTGTGCCGTCCCTTGGTCGTCCGGTGCAGGTTGCCGTCTAGAGCGTGCCCTCGATAAACAAGAGATTCGTCCCGCCAAAAGTTAGCGCACGGACCTCCGCATACTGTTGGGAACAACGCTGATGAGTTCGCGACCCCATCGCAGAACCGATTACGTCACATTGATGAGGATGGTGGCAACAAGCGGCGGTCCTCAGAGTGTTCCGGATTGCCAAAGAGAGCCCCAAATAGCTACACTGACGCTCGGAACCAACGTTCATTTGGGGAATGTTGGTTTGGGGCTCTATTCGGAGAGGTGTTCTTGGCGGCAACCTATGACTGGGGGGAGGCCATGAAACTGAACATTGGGGCGTTTGCCGTCGCCTTCGCCATATGGTGGGGCGTCGGGTTCTTTCTCGTCACCTGGTGGATCATCGCGACCGGCGGCGCCACGGGAGAGCCGACCTTCGTCGCGCGGATTTACTTCGGCTACGAAATCAGCCCCATCGGCAGCGTCATCGGGCTGCTCTGGGGTTTCGTCGATGCGCTGATCGCGGGCGCCATATTCGCGTGGCTGTACAATTTTCTCGTGTCGAGGATTCCCTTCGGCGCGCAGGAGCAGAGCCAAAACCCTGCGTGACGGCCGGCGGCGGCGACGACGGCCAGCGCCGTCAGCGGCAGCGCGCTCTTCGCCGGACTCCTGCGCCATTCGCGCATGGTGGCGCCGGCGCGGAGGGGCCTACGCCGCCCTGCAAACCATGCGGCAAATTTGCGTTAATGTCTCTTCTTGGCTAGAACCGGCGGTAAGTTGCCGCATCCGGGAACTTCGGCTAAAGGGCGACAAGCGGACTTTGACGGCTAGTTCGTCGGCTCTTGAGCACCAGGCTGACATCGAACACCCTCTGGCCATAGGGCCGCTCATGGCTGTTCTCGGACATTCACGGAGCCAGGCCCGAGCGTCCGATTGTAGCCGGCAAGCTGACATCAGCGGCGCTGGAAGAAGCCCAACGAAGGCCGCCTTTGCGAGTGCGCCCCTAGGCCTCCAGGGGCGGCGCGGTGACCACCAGAAACACCAGGTCCTGAAGCCCCGTGTTGTAGATGGCGTGCTCGACGCCGGGCGGGATGAAAATCACGTCGTTTGGGTGCACCACGCGGCGCTCGCCGTCGAGCTCCATCAGGCCCTGGCCGTCGAGGATGTGGTAGATCTGCTCCTGCACCTGGTGGCGGTGGGGCGCCACGTGTGCCTTCGGCTGGTATGAGGAGATGCGGTAGTCGATCAGCTTGGCGTCGGAATTCTCCGGTCGCACCAGCATCTTCGAATAGGCGCCGTCGAAATGCCCCGGCGGCTCCTCCCATAGGACCTCGGCGGTGTTGCGGATGAACGCCGCGCCCGTGGCCCTTGGCGTCTCTGACATGGCAGTCCCCCCGATGTTTGCCGGCTAGTCGTCCCGCGGCCGGTAGGGCTGGCCGAAGGTCGGCTCCTTGTGCGGCAACGGCGGCAGCGCCCAGGTGCCGGTCGCCGGCGGCCGGACCTCGGCATCCACATGCACGTCGATGACCCAGGGCTTGTTCTGCTCCACCGCGTGCTGGAGCGCGTCCTTGAAGTCGCGGGAATGGGTCACGGTCACGCCGTCCACTCCGTGGGCGCGGGCCAGTGCGGCGAAGTCCGGGTTGTAGGGCTCCCGGTTGTCGCCACGGGTGAACGCGGTTCCGATCTCCCGGCCGTCGAACAGGCCCACCTGGATGTCGCGGATAGCGGCCCAGGAGAAGTTGTTCCAGATCACCCACACCGCCGGGATGTCGTACTCGACGGCGGTGCACAGCACGTGCGGCGTCATGGTGAAGCCGCCGTCGCCGACCACCGCCACGCAAGCGCGGTCCGGGGCCGCCAGCTTGGCGCCGAGGATGCCGCTCACCCCAAAGCCCATGGCCGAGAAGCCCCAGGGGTTCAACATGGTCTGCGGCCGCCGGGCGGTCCAGAACTGCATGAACCAGTTGTGGTGGACTCCGGAATCGAGGGCGATGATGGCGTCGTCCGGCAACACGGCGCGGACGTCGGCCACCACCCGCTCCGGCCTCAAAGGCGAGCCCTGGATGTCGAGGTTGGGCCGCACATGGGCCTCCCATTGCTGGCGCCAGCCACGGATCTGCTTGTGCCACGGGTCGAGCCGCCCGGGCGCCGGCACGCCGGTGCGGTCGAGCTCGGCCAGGAGCTGGCGCAGGAAGGTGCGGGCGTCGGCGGCGATGCCCAGGCTGGGCTCGTAGTTGCGGCCCAGCTCGCCGGCATCCACGTCGACCTGGATCAGCCGCGCGTGCTCCAGGTTCCAGGAATAGCCCTCGATCCAGGAGGACGACGAGCGGTCGTCGAAGCGGGCGCCGATGGCCAACACCAGGTCGGCGTGGCGCCCGGCCTGGTTGGCGGGGTAGGCGCCGTTGCGGCCGATGAAGCCGAGCGACAGCGGATCCGCCATGTCGATGCAGCCCATGCCGTTGGGTGAGCTCAAGACCGGGACCCGGAGGCGGTGGGCGAGCGCGGTCAGCTCGTCCCCGGCCTCGGACAAGGTGACGCCGTGGCCGATGAACAGGACCGGGCGCCGGGCCGCGGCCAACAGCTCGACCACCCGGGCCACGTCCTCCGGCGCGGCGCCGGCGCGCGGCCCCACCGTCGGCCGCGCCCGGCCCGGCGGCTCCACCTCGGCCTCCTCCTGGAACAGGTTGAACGGCACGTCCAGATGCACCGGGCCGGGCCGGCCGGTGGCCAGGGTGACGGCCGCCTGGCGCAGCATCAGCGGCAGCATGTCGACCCGGTAGGCCTGGTAGCTGCGCTTGACCACCGGCCGCACCACCGCCGGGAAGTCCGCCTGGTTGTGGCGGTGGAGTTCCTGGAACGGCCCGCGGTTGAACTGCGAGGTCGGCACGTTGGCGGTGATCGCCAGGAACGCCGAGGAGTCGGCGAGCGCGTTGGCCAACGCCATCACCAGGTTGGCCGAGCCCGGGCCGCATGAGGTCAGCGTCGCCGCCGGCCGGTGTGAGACCCGGAAATAGGCGTCGGCCATGTGGCCGGCGGTCTGCTCGTGGCGCGGCGAGATCAGCGTGATGCGGTCGCGCGCCGCATAAAGCGCGTCCAGCATGCCGACATTGCCGTGGCCGCAGATGCCGAACACGTAGCCGAATCCCTCGTCGATCAGGAACTCGGCGATCAACTGGCCTCCCTTCATCAGCGCCATCGTCGCACCCTGCCCGTTGTTACCTCATGTCCATGTTCCACGGCCGGCCCCTACCATCGCCGATGGCCGAAACCGGATCAAGGCGGGTGTCGTCGCCAAGCACCAATTGTGCTACCGTCCTTCGAGACCGGGAGGATTCATCCGGGACATTCGGTTCGGTGCGAGCATGAATTTCTATTTGCAACGAAAAGACCGCGGCTGCGGTATCGCAAACAGATCCACGACATGAACAGCGAAACGTCCTATCGCATCGCCGTCGAGCCGGTTGCTGGTCGCGTCCGCGCCCGTATCGACGGCCAAGTCGTCGCCGACAGCACCAACGTGCTGGTGATGCACGAGACCTTTTTGCCTTCCCAATGCTATTTTCCCAAGACCGACTTGATCGACGGGCTTCTTACGCCCTCGCCCTTTCGTACGTTTTGCCCGTTCAAGGGTACGGCCACTCATTGGCATTTGCGGCTGCCCGGCCGCACCGTCGAGGACGGCGCCTGGAGTTACGAGAAACCCTTGGAAGAGGGTTTGGCAGTGAGCGGCCGAGTCGCGTTTTATCCTCACGTGGTCGAGGGCTATGTGAGCGAGCAGCCGCTGCCCGAAGCCGAGAGCCCGCAAGTTGCCGATAGTCCTTTGATCGACTGGCTGCTGCGCGAGGCATGGCTCTGCGCGACGCCGGCGGAACTGACGCAACAATTCGCCGAGCGTTTAGTGATGATTGGCATGCCGCTTTGGCGATTCAACGTCAGCATTTGGACTTTGCACCCCGAGCTCGCAGGAAAACGTTTTACCTGGCTCAGGGATGGCGACGCCGTTGTCGAGAGTGATACGCCGTACGGCGAATTACAGCATCCGGCCTATCTCAACAGCCCGGTTCGTTACGTGAGCGAAGGCTTAGGCGGCGTTCGCCAGCGTCTT
>JBHICX010000107.1:0-7431 GCA_046759805.1 Kiloniellales bacterium
GAGCAGCAACTTGTTGAATTTATCGTGGCTCCAGAAGGTGTCGTTCCAGGGGCGCCATCGGAGTAGGCGGTGGAGAACATCCAGTCCTCGGTCGGCCGGCCGCCCCAGTAGCACATGCACCAGGGCTTGTTCATCCACACGGCGGACCAGTATCCGTCGTTGGGTTCGCGCACCACGTCGATGGCGATGCCGGCCTTCGCCGCGTGCTCCTTGTAGAGCACCGCCGCGTCGACCGCGCCGGCGAACGCCGCATCGGCGGCGCGTAGATCGATCTTGAGACTGCTCAGGCCGGCCTTCTTCAGGTGGAACTTGGCCTTGTCCGGGTCGTAGCGGCGCTGCGGCAGCTCGCTGGCGAAGTACCGCTGACTGCGTCCGATCGGGTGGTCGTTGCCCAGATAGCCGTGGCCGCGCTTGATCTTTTGCAACAGCTCCTCGCGGTTCACCGCGAATTTGAGCGCCAGCCGCACGTGATTGTCGTCGAACGGCGGGGTGTCGGTCCGCATCACGAAGCTGTTCTGCAGCGTGCCGCTCGTCTCCTCGATTCGGATGCCCGGGACCTTGTCGAGGCGATCCGCCGTCTTGATGTCGACGCGGTCGATGGCGTCGACCTCGCCCGTCGTCAGCGCGTTGGTGCGCGCGGCCGGATCCGTGATCGACAGGATCTCCGCCCCGTCGAAGTGGCCCTTTCCTTCCTTCCAGAAGTTCGGGTTACGCTTCACCGAGGTGCGCACGCCGGGCTCGTAGCTCTCGAGCATGTAGCCGCCCGTGCCGACCCCGGATTCCCACTCGACCTTGCCGTCCTTGGCCGGCATGACCGGGATGTGATAGTCGCTCATGATGAAGGGCCAGTCGGCGTTGCCCTCCCTCAATGTGAAGACGACGGTGTCCTTGCCGTCGGCCTTCAAATCGACGATCGGCTCGAGCAGCCCCTTGACCGCGGACTTCGACTCTTCGCCGCGATGGTGGCTGATCGAGGCCACAACGTCGCCGGCGTCCATGGTCTTGCCATTATGGAACTCGATGCCCTTGCGAAGTTTGAACGTCCACTGCACGGCATCGTCCGAAGCCTCCCAGCCCTCGGCAAGCTCGGGGACCAGTTCACCGGTGTTGCTCACCTCCGTTAAGTAACTCCGCAACCCGTGGCCGACGGTCTGCATGTAGGTGTCAAGGGTCGTCCCCGGATCGAGCGAGTCGGACGTCGCCCCATGGCCTATCGCGAGACGGAACCGACCACCCTTCTTCGGCGTCGCGGCCTTGAGCGCCCTGGCCGCCATGGTCGACGCTAAGGCCACGGTGGCGCCCGCGGCCAGCGCCCGCCCCATGAACTCGCGGCGGCTGATCTTGCCGAGCTGTAAGAGCCTGGCGTAGTAGTCGAGCTGTTTCATGTCGAATCCTCCTGGATTTTTCGTTCTCGTGCGAGAGTCGTCGGCTTGACGGGCAACGTCCCGCACTCTCTTGGGTTGGCGCATTCTGACATTAAAGCCGCAATTGATCAAACCCGACTTATGCGGCCGGCAATCCACGCGTAGATGGCGCGCATTTTGAGCCCACCGCGGTCGCGTGCTAGACCTGCGGCCCGTACGAGACGACCGGGGCGCCGTGGCGAAGGGGGCCGGCATGAGCCGCGAAAGATTGATCGCCGGCAACTGGAAGATGAACGGGCTGTTGGCTGACGGGCTGGCCCTGGCCAACGCCGTCGTCGAGCGGGTCGCGGACGCGGGGCGGTTGCCGTGTGAGCTATTGCTGTGCCCGCCAGCGACCCTGCTCGCCGACGTCGGGCGGGTGCTGGCTGGAAGCCCGGTGGCCCTGGGCGGCCAGGACTGCCATCTGGCCGATCATGGCGCCCACACCGGCGACATCAGCGCCGCCATGCTGGCCGATGCCGGTTGCCGATACGTGATTGTGGGGCACTCGGAGCGTCGCGCCGACCACGGCGAGAGCGATGACCTGGTGGCGGCCAAGGCCAAGGCGGCCTACCGGGCCGGCCTGACCGCCATCGTCTGCGTCGGCGAGACCGCGGCGGAGCGCGACGCCGGCCGGGCCGCCGCCGTGGTTGCGGCGCAACTCGCGGGATCGTTGCCGGCCGAGGCGACGGCAAGCAATACGGTGATCGCCTACGAACCGGTGTGGGCTATCGGCAGCGGGCGCACGCCGTCCCTCGACCAGGTGCGGGACATGCACGCCCATATCCGCGGCCGGCTCAAAGAGGCCCGGGGCGAGGCGGACTCCGCGGCCATGCGCATCCTCTACGGCGGCTCGGTGACGCCGAAAAACGCCGCCGGCCTGCTCGCTGTCGACGAGGTGGACGGCGCGCTGGTCGGCGGGGCGAGCCTGGTGGCCGAGGATTTCTGGGCCATCGCGCAAAGTTGTCCCTAGCCTTGCCGGATGGTTCGGAATAAAACAGCACGCCCCCGCCGAGCCAGTCGTCCGTTCATTCATGCCTGTGCAAAGCCATGATCACCATTGTTCTCGTCATTCACGTCCTGATCGCCATCGCCCTGGTGGCCGTGGTCCTGTTGCAGCGCAGCGAGGGCGGCGGGCTTGGCATCGGCGGCGGCGGTGGCGGCATGGGCGGCCTGATGAGCGGCCGCGGCACCGCCAATCTGCTGACCCGCAGCACGGCCGTGTTGGCCGCCTTCTTCATGCTGACCAGTATCACACTGGCCCTCCTGGCGATCGATCGCGGCCAGCCCCGGTCCATCGTCGACCAGCCGCTGGTCAATGAGGCGCCGCCGGTCAATGAGGCGCCGCCGCCGGAGCCAGCGGTGCCGGCCTCACCCAGTGTTCCCTTGCGGAACTGAACGGCGGTGCGTGAGACAATTGCGAGGGGCGGCGAGCGGGCCGCCTCCGTCATTCCAGCCTTGATCCGTCGGGCCACATGATGCTGGTTTTCAGCCGCCCATGGGCTATGATGTAGGTCCATGACCCGGTACATCTTCATTACCGGCGGCGTGGTCTCCTCACTCGGCAAGGGTCTTGCGTCCGCGGCCCTGGGCGCGCTCTTGCAGGCGCGCGGGTTCAAGGTGCGGCTGCGCAAGCTCGACCCGTATCTCAACTACGATCCGGGCACCATGAGCCCCTACCAGCATGGCGAGGTCTATGTCACCGACGACGGCGCCGAGACCGACCTAGATCTGGGCCATTACGAGCGCTTCACCGGGGTACCGGCGACCCGGTCGGACAACACCACCACCGGGCGCATCTATTCCGAGGTGATCGCGCGCGAACGCCGCGGCGACTATCTCGGCGCCACCGTGCAGGTGATCCCCCACGTCACCGACGCCATCAAGGAGTTCATCGGCCATGACCCCGGCGGCGCGGACTTCGTCTTGTGTGAGATCGGCGGTACGGTCGGCGACATTGAGGGCCTGCCGTTCCTGGAGGCGATCCGTCAGTTCGGCAACGATGTCGGCCGGTCGCAGGCGCTCTATATTCATCTCACCCTGGTGCCGTTCCTCGAGGCCGCCGGCGAGCTCAAGACCAAGCCGACGCAGCACTCGGTCAAGGAGCTGTTGAGCGTCGGCATCCAGCCCGACATCCTGGTGTGCCGGTGCGCCCGGCCGATCGAGGACTCGGCGCGGCAGAAGATTGCATTGTTCTGCAATATCCCGGCGGACGCGGTGATCCCGGCTGTGGACCTGGAAACCATCTACCAGGTGCCGGTGAGCTACCACGAGCAAGGCCTCGACGGGCAGGTGCTGCGCCATTTCGGCATCGAGGCCAAGGGCGAACCGGACCTCACCACCTGGCAACGGGTGGTCGAGCGCATCCTGCATCCGGAGGGCGAGGTCACCATCGCCGTGGTCGGCAAGTACACGAATCTGGTGGATTCCTACAAGTCGCTGGCCGAGGCGCTGTGTCACGGCGGCATCGCCAACCGCGCGCAGGTCCGGCTCGACTGGATCGAGTCGGAGATCTTCGAGGCCGAGGACGCGGTGCAAAGCCTCGAGGACGTGCACGGCATCCTGGTGCCCGGCGGCTTCGGCGTGCGCGGCGCCGAGGGCAAGGTAGCGGCGGCCCGCTTCGCGCGCGAACGCAAGGTTCCGTTCCTGGGCATCTGCTTCGGTATGCAGATGGCGGTGATCGAGGCGGCCCGGAACCTGGCCTGCCTGCCGCAGGCAAGCTCCACCGAGTTCGGCCCCACCAACGCGCCGGTGGTAGGGTTGCTGACCGAATGGATGCATGACGACGTGGTCGAGCGCCGCAGCGTCAAAGGTGACCTCGGCGGCACCATGCGGCTTGGCGCCTATCCCTGCCAGCTTAAGGTCGGCAGCTTCGCCCACGCCGTGTACGGCGTCGAGCGGATCAGCGAACGCCACCGTCACCGCTACGAGGTCAACACCAACTACAAGGAGCAGCTGGAGGAGGCGGGCCTGGTGTTCTCGGGCATGTCACCGGACGGGCTGTTGCCGGAGATCGTCGAGATCCCCCAGCCTCGCCATCCCTGGTTCATGGGCGTGCAGTTCCATCCGGAGCTGAAGTCCCGGCCATTCGAGCCGCATCCGGTGTTCACCTCGTTCGTCAAGGCGGCGATCGACCAATCTCGGCTGGTGTGACCGGGCCGCTCTTGGGAGCGCGAATGACAGAGACCCGCACCGTCCGCGTCGGCGATTTCGCCATCGGCAACGACCTGCCGCTGGCGGTGATTGCGGGCCCCTGCGCACTGGAGAGCCGCGCCCATGCGCTGGAGATGTCGCAGGCGCTCAAACAGATGGCCGAAGGCCTCGGCATCGGACTCATCTACAAGACCTCGTTCGACAAGGCGAACCGCACCTCGATCGACAGCCCGCGCGGCATCGGGCTGGCCGACGCCCTGCCGATCCTGGCCGAGATCCGCGAGACCGTCGGCGTGCCGGTGCTCACCGACGTGCATGCGCCCGAGCAGTGCGCGCCGGTGGCCGAGGCGGTGGACGTGCTGCAGATCCCGGCCTTCTTGTGCCGCCAGACCGACCTGCTGACCGCGGCGGCGCGCACCGGCAAGGCGATCAACGTCAAGAAGGGTCAGTTCCTGGCGCCCTGGGACATGGTCAACGTGGTCGGCAAGATCCATCGCGCCGGTAACCACCAGGTGCTGGTGTGCGAGCGCGGCGCCAGTTTCGGTTACAACACCCTGGTGAGCGACATGCGGGCGCTTGCGATTCTGGCCCGCACCGGCTGTCCGGTGGTGTTCGACGCCACCCACTCGGTGCAGCAGCCGGGCGGGCAGGGGAGCGTGAGCGGCGGCCAGCGGGAGTTCGTGCCGCTGCTTGCGCGCGCCGCCGTCGCCGCCGGGGTCGCCGCCGTGTTCATGGAGACCCACCAGGACCCGGACAAGGCCCCCTCGGACGGCCCCAACATGGTGCCGCTCAAGGACATGCCCGGCCTGGTCGCCAGCCTGATGGAGTTCGATCGCCTGGCCAAGCGAGGGCCGCCGGCGGGCGCGTGACCGCCGCGGGCGATCCGCCCGACATTTCGGCCCGCTTCGGCTCAAGGGGACGAGACGCGTATGACCGCCATCATCGACCTTCATGCCCGTGAGGTGCTCGACAGCCGCGGCAACCCGACCGTCGAGGTCGAAGTGAGGCTCGAGACCGGGGCCGCGGGCCGGGCCGCGGTGCCGTCGGGCGCCTCGACCGGCAGCCACGAGGCGGTGGAGCTGCGCGACGGCGACCAGCACCGCTACGGCGGCCTGGGCGTGTTGCGGGCGGTCGAGGCAGTGAAAGGCGAGATTTGCGACACGCTCGCCGGGATCGACGCCGAGGACCAGTTGGCCGTCGACCGGCTGATGATCGACCTCGACGGTACCCCGAACAAGGGCCGGCTTGGGGCCAACGCCATCGTCGGCGTGAGCCTCGCCGTGGCCAAGGCGGCGGCCAACGAGGCGGGGCTGCCGCTGTACCGCTATTTGGGTGGGGTGCACGCCCGCATCCTGCCGCTGCCGCTCATCAACGTCGTCAACGGCGGCCGCCACGCCGACAACCCGATCGACATCCAGGAATTCATGATCCTGCCGGTCGCCGCCACCGGCATGGCCGAGGCGCTGCGCACCAGCGTAGAGGTGTTTCAAGCGCTGAAACGGCAGCTCGCCGAGGCCGGTCACAGCACCAGTGTCGGCGACGAGGGCGGTTTTGCGCCCAACCTCAACGGCACCGACGAGGCCCTTGATTTCGTCATGCGGGCGATCGAGGCCGCCGGCTACCGGCCCGGCGAGGACGTGGCGCTGGCACTCGACTGTGCCGCCAGCGAGTTGTTCCGGGACGGCAGCTACGTTCTCGAAGGCGAGAACTTGACCCTCGACCGTGATGGCATGGTGGCATACCTGGCCGGGCTCGTCGGGCGCTACCCGATCCGCTCCATCGAGGATGGCATGGCCGAGGACGACTGGGACGGCTGGAAGGCGCTGACCGACGAGCTGGGCGGCAAATGCCAGCTGGTCGGCGATGACCTGTTCGCCACCAATCCGGACCGCCTGGCCGAAGGCGTCGCCCGCGGGATCGGTAACGCGCTCCTGGTCAAGGTCAATCAAATCGGCACGCTCACCCAGACCCTGGAGGCGGTCGAGGCCGCGCATCGGGCCGGCTATGGCGCCGTCGTCTCGCACCGGTCGGGCGAGACCGAGGACACCAGCATCGCCGATCTGGCGGTGGCGACCAACTGCGGTCAGATCAAGGCCGGATCCCTGTCGCGTTCCGAGCGGCTGGCCAAGTACAACCAGCTGATCCGCATCGAGGAGGAGCTGGGGCGCTCCGGCCGCTACGCCGGGGGCGCGGTATTGCGCCGAGACTGAGCTGTGACGGGCAGGCTGGCGGCCACGCTACGCTGAGGCGCTTTGCACTCGGCGTGCGGGTCCGATCGCCGGCGCTACGCGCCGCGGAACTTTTCGACCATTTCCTCGAGCCTGTTGACGTCCTGGATGACCAGGGCATTCCCGGTGCGCTCGACGATGCCCGCTCGGGCCAGATCGCTTAGCACCCGGGTCACCGTTTCGCGGGTGGTGCTGACCCGGCTGGCGATGTCGCCATGGATCGGCACCGGTTTAATGACCGCGGTATTGTCGTCACGCATGCCAGGTTGGGCCAGGCGCAACAGCTCGGCATCGACTCGGTTGTGGGCGCCGAGCGTGCTGAGATCCATGATCCGGCCGGTCGAGGTGCGGATCACCGACACCAGGCGGTGTATCAGCTTCAGCGCCATGGCCGAATGCTTCGCCAGGAGTTCGTGAAACAGGCTTGGCGTCATGATGGCGACGGTGGTCGGCGCCAGCGCCACGATGTTGGCCGAGCGCGGCTCTGCGTCGAGGGCCGCCAGCTCGCCGAAATAGCCGCCCTGTTCGATGTCGTCGAACGAGATCTCGCGACCGGTGAGCGAATAGTTCACCACCCGCACCTTGCCGGTGACGACGAAGTACACGTCCTGGCTCTCGGCCTCGCGGTCGATGATCTGCTGGTTGCT
>JBHICX010000108.1:0-7398 GCA_046759805.1 Kiloniellales bacterium
AGGAGGCCCGATGGCTCGACACCTATCACGCCCGCGTGCGCGAGCGTCTGACCCCCCTCATCGACCCCGAAACCGCACGCTGGCTCGACGCCACCACCACGCCGCTCTCCAAAAGATCAAAGTCGGTCTAACCCCAATTTCGCACGGTCAATCGGCGCACAGGGGCGGCGGGCCGAGGCGCTGGGCGGCGGTGCCCAGCACCTTCTCGCAGGCGAGCGCCACTGCCAGCAGCCGCTCCTCCTGGCCGTGCCGGGCCACCAGTTGCATGCCCACCGGCATGCCCGCCTGATCCAGCGCCACCGGCATGGTGATGGCGCTGAGCGCCAACAGGTTTATGGCCTGGGAGTTCTGGGTCATCGAGAGGTTGGCCCGGGCGTAGTCGTCGGCCGAGGCGACCTGGTCCAGGATTGGCGGGGTGATTGGCACCATCGGCGTGACCAGGACGTCGACCTGGCTGAGCCGCTTGTCGGCGGCCGCGGCCAGCTCCTCGATCTTGCGCATCTCGGTGAAATACGTCGGTGCGGAGACCTTGCGGGCGGCTTCGAAGCGCGCCCGGACGTTGGGGTCGACGGCCTCGATCCGATCGGGATACGCCTCCTCGAGAAACGACAGCCCCTCGACTCCGAACAGCGCCGCACGGAAAAAGCGCTCCCTGGCCTGGCCGGCCTCCGGCAGCGACAACCGCTCGAGCTGGGCGCCGCTTGCGGTTAGCTCGTCGATCGCGGCCTTGACGCCCTCGGCGACCCCCGGCGCGCAGTTCTCCCAGAAGTGCTCCTCGCAGATCCCAAGGCAAATGTCGGCCGGCGCCACGGCGTCGCAACGCCGGAACAGGGCCTCGCCGTCGTCATGCGCCGGGTCGATGACCGAGAAGGCGACGATCGCGTCCTCGACCGAGCGCGTCAGCGGTCCCGGGGTGTCGAACGAGGAGCTGAGCGGCACGATGCCCCGGGCCGACCAGCGGCCGATGCTGGTCTTCAGCCCGACATTGCCAGTGACGCTGGCCGGGAGGCGCACCGAGCCGCCGGTGTCGGAGCCCATGGCGACCACCGCCGAGCCTTCGGCCAGGCTGACCCCGGCGCCGCAGCTGGAGCCGCCGCACACCCGGTGCGCCTCTGCGTCCCATGGATTTCGCGGCGAGCCCCAATGCGGGTTGGTGCCGACGCCGCCGAAGGCCAGCTCCACGGTATGGGTCTTGCCGGTGACCACCGGCAGCTGCCGGCGCAACGCCTTGACCACCGGACCTTCCCGCCGCCATTCGGCCGGCAGCTCCTCGGCCATGCCGGCGAAGGTCGGCATGCCCTCGACCCCGTAGATGTCCTTGATCGAGATCGGCAGGCCCATCAGCGGCCCGGCGTCGTGGCCGGCGGCCAGCGCCGCGTCGGCCGTGCGCGCCTGGTCTCGGGCGTGCTCCGGGTCCCAGTGCTTGTAAGCGCCCAGCGTTGCGTCCAAGCGCTCGTGGCGCTCTATCACCTGATCGATAAGCGCTTCGGCTCGCGCCTTTCCCTGGCGCAGCACCGCCGCAATTCGGCGGATCGGTTGCTTGATCAGATCGTCGCCCATGGCCCTTGCGACCCCCTCCCTCGCTTCGCTCGATGCCCGCATCGAGCCTAGCGCAGCGCCTGGAATGTGGAAAGCAGCGGGGCTAAGCTGCCGGGCCCAGGACGAGGTGAGCGGCGATGCGTATCCTGCTGGTGGACAAGACGTTCAAGGGCGAGCCGGATATCGAGCGCGAGATGCTCGGCGCGGCCGGCGAGTTCGAATGCCATGACGCCGCCGAGCAAGTGCCGGAGACTTCCTGGCGCGCCGCCCACGGGGTGCAGACGTTTCGGGCCAGCGCGTTCGTCAACGCCATGGCCGACCGGCTCGACAACTGCCGCATCATCGTCCGCGGCGGCGTCGGCTTCGACGGCTTCGACCTCGCCGCCCTCGGCGCCCGGGGCATCGCCGTGTGCAACGTCCCCGACTACGGCACCACCGAGGTCGCCGACCACGCCATCGCTCTGATGCTGGGCCTGCGCCGCGGGGTGGTCACCTTTCACGACGCCCTGCGCGCCGATCCGGTGGCCGGCTTCGATCATGCCGCCGCCCCGTGCCTCGAGCGCCTGCGCGGGCGCCGCTTCGGCATCGCCGGCCTGGGACGGATCGGCACCGCCACGGCGCGCCGGGCCCGCGGCTTCGACATGGAGGTGGCGTTCTACGATCCTTACCTGCCCGACGGCGTCGACCTGGCCACCGGCTACACGCGGCTGCACTCGATCGAGGAGTTGTTCGAGACGTCGGACGCGATCAGCCTGCACACGCCGTTGACCGATGAGACCCGGGGCATCGTGAACGCCGCACTGCTGGCGCGGGTGAAGCCCGGAGCGGTGCTGATCAACACCGCGCGCGGCCCGGTGGTCGATCTCGATGCGCTGTATCGGGCGCTGAAACACGGCCGGCTCGGCGGCGCCGCGATCGACGTGTATGCGACCGAGCCGCCGGACCCGGGACACCCGCTGGTGAAGGCCTATACGGGGCGCGAGGCATGGCTCGACGGCCGCCTGATCCTGACCCCGCACGCGGCCTTCTACAGTGCCGAAGGCTCCCGCGACCTGCGCCGCAAGTGCGTGGAGACCGCGCTCGCCTACCTGCGCGACGGCCGCCTGCGTAACTGCGTCAACCGCGAATGGCTGGTGTGAGCGTTTGCTAACCTCTTGCCGGCGTGCCGCCGGTCAAGGCCGCCGGCGACGGCCCTGGCGACAGGTCGGCCTTTGCGCTATGTCGTGCGGCGATGGTGTCGCGGATCAACGAGTCCAGTCTGCGCCGGGGCATGGCGGCCCTTGCCGTCGCCGACCCTGATCTGGCCCGCCTTCGGCGGCTGGTCGGGCCGCCGGGACTGCGGGTGCGCCGGCCGGGCTTCGCGGCGCTGCTCAACATCCTGGTGGCGCAGCAGCTGTCCAGGGCCAGCGCCGAGGCGATCTGGCGCCGCCTCGAGGCGGCGTGCCGGCCTGCCTTCGCCGAAGCGGAGCTCCGGCTCCGCGCAGGCAGGCCGCTCACGGCCCGGACCTTGCTCGGGCTTTCCGACCATGAGCTGCGCGCCATCGGGCTCAGCCGGCCGAAGGTCGCCCATGCCCAGGGTCTCGCCCAGGCGGTGGCCGGCCGCGGCATCGACCTAGCGCGGATCGCCAGCCAGGACGACCAGGCGGCGATCGCCGCGCTGATGACCCTCAAAGGCATCGGGCGCTGGAGCGCCGAGATCTACCTCCTGTCGGCGCTGGGCCGGCCTGCCTTCGCCGAAGCGGAGCTCCGGCTCCGCGCAGGCAGGCCGGACGTGTGGCCGGCGGACGACCTTGCGCTCATGGTGGCGGTGCAGCGCCTGAAGCGGCTCGATGAGCGGCCCACGCGGGCAGTGATGGAACGGATCGCCGAGCCCTGGCGGCCCTGGCGGTCGGTGGCCGCGCGCCTGCTCTGGCACTACTACCGCCATGGCCCGGACGCCCGGTCCGCGGCGTAGCGCCCCGAGCATCATGAGCGATCCGATGCGGCTTTCGGGCCCGAGCCACGGGCCGGCCTCCGGCGGCCAGGCCAGGCGGCTCATAATCCTGTTGCACGGGATCGGCGCCGACGGCAGCGACCTGATCGCCCTGGCGCCGCAACTGGCGCGGGTGCTGCCGGACGCCGCGTTCGTCTCCCCCAACGCCCCGTTCCCTTGTGACATGGCACCGTTCGGCTATCAATGGTTCAGCCTGCAGGACCGTACGCCGGCGATGATGCTGGCCGGGGTGCGGGCCGCGGCGCCGATCCTCGACGGCTTCATCGACGATGCCCTCGACGGTTACGGCCTCGCCGACCGGGATTTGGCGCTCGTCGGCTTCTCGCAGGGCACCATTATGTCGCTCTATGTGGCGCCGCGGCGCGAGCGGCCGTGCGCCGGAGTGGTCGGCTACTCCGGAGCACTCATCGGCGCCCGGGATTGGCCGGCGGAGGTCCGCTCGCGTCCGCCGGTGCTGCTGGTGCACGGCGACGCCGACCCGGTGATGCCGTTCGGCGCCATGGCCAGGGCGGCGGAAGAACTCAGGCGCGCTGACATCAAGGTGGAGGCCCATCGACGACCGGGCCTCGGCCACGGCATCGATCCGACCGGGCTGGAACTGGCCGGGAAGTTCCTGGCGAGCGTCCTCGCGGATTAGGAAGGCGCCGAGAAAATCACCGCAAGATGTTGTGTTTGCGGTAAGAATTCGTTATCAACCCGGGTGACCCCGGTCGCGCGCCGCCGCGGCCGGGGTGCGAGTGGGAGTGGAGTAACGGGCGATGTTGCCGGACAATGCCTGTCGGGCCCTGGTGTTGAACGCCGATTTCCGGCCGCTCAGCTACTTCCCCCTGTCGCTGTGGCCGTGGCAGGACACGGTCAAGGCTGTGTTCCTCGATCGCGTCAACATCGTCTCCGAGTACGACCAGGAGGTGCACTCGCCCAGCCTGACCATGCGTCTGCCGAGCGTGATCTCGCTCAAACGCTACATCCCGGCGGTGCGCCGTCCGGCGTTCACCCGGTTCAACGTGTTCCTGCGCGACCGGTTTACCTGTCAGTATTGCGATGAAGCCTTCCCGGTAAGCAGCCTTACCTTCGACCATGTCATCCCGCGCTCGCGGGGCGGGCGGACCACCTGGGACAACGTGGTCACCGCCTGCGCCGACTGCAACATGTCGAAGAGCAACCGGTGGCCGCGGGCGCTGCGCATGACGCCGATCAACCCGCCGGTGGAGCCCACCACCTACGAGCTGCAACGACGCGGCCGCGCCTACCCGCCGAACTACCTGCACGAAAGCTGGCGCGACTTCCTGTACTGGGACACCGAGCTGCAGCCGTAAGCCGGCGGCGCCCAAGGCGCCAACCCCTGCTACCCCCGATCTGCGCTTTAGGCGCCGTCGAGCTCAAAGGCCACCATGAGATCGACGGCGCGGCTTGCGCCTTGGGTTCGGCGGTGCGGGACCGGGCTACAGGCGCTCGGACAGCCAGATGGCGAGCCGCGATCCGGCCTTGATGCCGGCGCTGAGGAGGCGGTAGCCGGGTGCTCCTTCGGCACCCTCTGCCAGCGCCCGGTCGCGATGCGCGATCTCGTCGCCGCGGGCGGCCTCGATCACCGCCTTCAGCTCGGCCTCGTCCCGGCCCAGCCGCTGGGCCTGACGCCGGTAATGGCGGTCGATCACCTCCTCGACCGCGACCGTGCAGGCCATGGCCGCGCGCTCGCCCATGAGCGCCGTGCCGGCGCCAAGCATGAGGCCGGCCACGTGCCACAGCGGCGACAACAGGGTCGGGCGCACCCGGCGCTCGACCATGAGCCGCTCGAAGGTCTCGAGATGGCCCTTCTCTTGCGCCGCCATCTCGGCGATGACGTCGCCGGCCGGCGTGCCGCCGAGGATGGCCAGCTGGCCCTCATAGATGCGAACCGCGCCGAACTCGCCGGCGTGGTCGACCCGGATCATGCGCTGGACCAGCTCCTGCGGCGTCAGATCCCCGGGCCGCCGTCCTTCGCCGGTGCGCCGCGGGCCACCGCCGTCTCCGCGTCGACTTGTCACGGCGGCGGCTCGCTTGCCAGCGCCCGCCCGGCCCATAGTGCCGCCGCCGTCAAGCCCAACGACGCGATGGCGTTATAGCCGGCCATGGAGATCCCGAACAGTGACCACGCCACCTCGTCGCAGCGGACCACTGGCTGGCCGATGAGTTGGGCCCGCAGCTCCTCGATGGTGGTGGCCTGGCCGAGATCGGCGCTACACGCCGGCGGCCCGGCGAACAGGTGCTGTTCGACTCCGACATGGTATAGCGCCAGCCCGGTGCCGAAGAGGAACACGGCGCCCACGACGATCAATGCCAGCCCTTGCAACCGCCGCCGGCCGGCCAGCGCCAGGGCCGCGGCGGTGAGACCGATGGCGACCCAGTACGGCACCCGCTGATACAGGCACAGCGAGCAGGGCTCCAGCCCGCCGATATACTGGGAGGCATAGGCGGTGCCCAGGATCGCCGCGCTCGCCGCCAACAGCAAGGCAGGGTACATGAGGGTCGCGGGCATGGCCGGGTTCATACCCGATTTATCGTCGTTGCGCGAGCGCCGGGGCGGCGGCTTCCGACGCGACCTCGCTCACAGTAACCACCGGGCGACGACGAGCCCGGCGATGAGGGACACGAAGAACAGGGTTGCCACCAGCGGCAGGTTGGCCTCGACGAAGCGTCGGATCGGCGGCCCGAAGTACCACAACAGCGCCGCCTCGATGAAGAACCGGCCGCCGCGGGAGACCGCGCTGGCTAGCGTGAAGGTGACCGGGTCGAGCGCTACCACGCCGCTGGCGATGGTGATGACCTTGTAGGGGAACGGCGTGAAGCCGCCGCCGGCGACGATCCAGGCGCCCCAGTCGCGGTACATGGCCTGAAACTCGGCGAACCGGGCGCCGTGGCCGTAGAACTCGATCAGCGGTCGGCCGACGGCCTCGAACAGGAAATAGCCGATGCCATAGCCGGCGAGTCCGCCCGCCACCGAGGCCAAGGTGCACACGCCGGCGATCGCCCAGGCGCGGCCACGTGCGGCCAACACCATGGGCACCAGCAGGATGTCGGGTGGCACCGGGAACACCGAGCTTTCGGCGAACGAAACCACCGCCAGCGCCCACATCGCGTGGCGGTGGCCGGCCAGCCCGAGGGTCCAGTCGTAGAGTCGCCTGAGCAAGGAGCCGTCCCCGTCGAGGCCGTGCCGCCGGCGGCGCCGGTTTAGCAGCCGAACGGGGGCCGAGGCAACGCTCCCAGGACGCGAGAGGCCGAGCCGGAAGGCGGCGCTAGATCGCCCGCAGGTCGCGAAGCGATACGCTCGCCTGGCCCGATGGAGTCTGGTAGAGGGTCCAGGTGCCGGTATGGGCGTAGTACTGCGGCTGCGCCGAGGGGTCGCGCGGGACCGCGCCGAGGCCGGCCAGCAGGACTATCCACAGCCCGGTCAGTGCCGCCAGGCTCAATAACAGTGTTCGTGGCATGGTGGTCTCTCTTATGCGCGAATATGGGCGCACCTCGGCGGCTTCACAAGCACCCGGCCGTTCAACTCCGCTCAATTTCGCGCGAGCCGGCGCACGGCACAGGCAGCGGCGTTGACCGTGTGCTAGCGGCGGCTATGATGGGCCGGCCCTGCCCCTGTGGCGGAATTGGTAGACGCGGCAGACTCAAAATCTGTTGGGCTTCGGCCCGTGGGGGTTCGAGTCCCTCCGGGGGCACCAATCATTCCGGCACGCACCAAGGATGGGCGCCGCAGCTGAACGGCCTTGGGCGTCTACTTTGCCGGCAACGACAGGTCGGTACTCACGGCCGGTTCACCAGCAACCGGCCGCGGTCGAACACGATCCGGTTGCCGAGGGCGAGCGTACGATCCAGCGCAACCTCGT
>JBHICX010000109.1:0-7301 GCA_046759805.1 Kiloniellales bacterium
CGACAGGCTCAGGGTGAGGCCCTCATACTGAGCTTGTCGAAGTGTGAGGGCCTGCATCACAAGTTGCCGTTCATCGGCGAACTGGTATGAGAGCAATATCCCTCACGTGGAATCGCTCCAGCCCACTCCCTCTCCCGGCCACCCTGAGCGTACGATCCCGTGGGTGGCCGGGAGGGGGAGTGGGCTGGAGCCGCCAGAATAAATAACGCTCGAGTGTCGACCGGTCGGATCGGCCCTCAGGCGTCGAACTCGAGGCCCATCTCGCGGTAGTAGTCCGGGCGCTCGCGCCAGTCCTCGCGGACGCTGACATGAAGCTTCAGATGCACCCGGCAGCCGAGCAGGGCCGCCAGCTCGGTCCGGGCCGCGGTGCCGACCTTCTTGATTCGCGCCCCGCCGTGGCCGAGCACGATCGCCTTCTGTGACGGGCGCTCGACGTAGATCACCTGGTCGATCTTCACGCTGCCGTCGTGGAATCGCTCCCAGCCTTCGGTCTCGACCGCGATCGAGTAGGGCAGTTCCTGGTGCAACATGAGGAACAGCTGCTCGCGGGTGAGCTCGGCCGCGAGCAGGCGTTCGGGCAAGTCGGAGAGCTGGTCCTCGGGGTAAAGCCAGGGGCCCTGCGGCATCGCGGCGGCGAGGAAGGCGCCGAGGTCGTCGACTCCGTCGCCCCGGGTCGCCGAGATCATGAAGGTGTCGGTGAACAGCCCGTCGGGCCCGCCGCCGGCCTCATTCAGCCGCGCCGTGATCTCCAGCAGCCGCGGGCGGCGCACCAGGTCGATCTTGTTGAGGACCAGCACCGCCCGCCGGCCGGCCCGCCTGAGACCCTCGATGATGCGCGCGGTATCGTCGTCGACCGGCTTTCGGCGCACGTCGACCAGAACCAGGATCACGTCGGCGTCGGCGGCGCCACGCCAGGCCGCCCGCACCATTGCCCGCTCCAGCCGCCGCTTCGGCTCGAAGATGCCCGGCGTGTCGACATAGATGAGCTGGGCGGTGCCGGCGAGCGCGATGCCGAGCACCCGGGTGCGGGTGGTCTGCACCTTGGGCGTGACGATCGCCACCTTGGCACCGACCAGCCGGTTCAACAGGGTCGACTTGCCGGAATTGGGCGCCCCAACCAGCGCGATGAAACCGCAGCGGGTCGCCGTCGCTGCCGGCCCGGTGGCGGTCTCGATCAAGGCCGCTGGCCTAGCACGCGCAACAGGCTCGTCGCCGCCGCCTGCTCGGCGGCGCGCTTGGACGGGCCACAGCCGCTGACCGGCGGCTGGCCGTGGACCGTCACCTCGACCGTGAACACCGGGTCATGGTCGGGGCCCTCGCGCCCGATCTCGCGGTAGCTCGGCAAGGGCAGGGCCCGGCTCTGGGCCCATTCCTGCAGCGCCGTCTTGGCATCCCGCGGCGGCAGCCCAGCCGCCTCGATCAGCGGCCGCCAATGGCGTTCGATGAAGCCGCGGGCGGCGGCAAGTCCGCCGTCGAGATAAAGCGCAGCGATCACCGCCTCGCAGACGTCGGCCAGGATCGCCGGGTTGTCGCGCCCGCCGGCCTCGGCCTCGCCCGGCGACAGCAGCAGGTAGTCTCCCAACCCGATGTCGGCCGCCACCTTGGCCAGGGTCTCGCCCTTGACCAGCGCCGCGTGGCGCCGGGCGATGTCGCCCTCCCGTTCGTTGGTGAAGCGGGCGAACAACAGCTCCGCCACCACCAGCGACAGCACCCGGTCGCCGAGAAACTCGAGGCGTTCGTAGCTGTCGGCGCGCCGACCCCGATTGAGCCGGCTGGCGTGGGTAAGCGCCTGGCGCAGCACCCTCGGCCGGCCGAAGCGATGGTTGAGCCGCTCGGCGAGGGCGTTGAGCCGGTCCAGGTCCTCATCAACCATACGCCGGCCGCTCAGTCGATGCCGCCGAACAAGCGGTCGAAGCGAATCGCCCTCGGGTCCCAGAACGGCCGCTCCGGATCGAGGGAGAAGAACAGCCACTCGGCGCGACCGACCAGGTTGAGCGCCGGCACGAAGCCAACGCCGCTCAAGACCCGGCTGTCCTGCGAGTTGTCGCGGTTGTCGCCCATGGCGAAGTAATGGCCGGGCGGCACGGTGTATTCGTGCGTATTGTCCCAGCGCGCGTTATCGCTTTCCTCGATGATGTGATGGCGGCGGCCATTGGGCAGGGTCTCGACGTACTGGGCCATCCGCACCACCCGACCGTAGGGATAGCGGCGCACGTAGTCGTTGATCCGCTGGCGGCGCACCGGCGCGCCGTTGATATGCAGGACGCCGCCGGTGACCCGGACTCGGTCGCCGGGCAACCCGATTATGCGCTTGATGTAGTCGGTCTCGTTGTCACTCGGCAGCTTGAAGACCGCGACGTCGCCGCGCTCCGGTTCGCTGAAGAAGACTCGACCCGGGATCAACGGCAGCCCGAACGGCAGGGAGTAGCGGCTGTAACCGTAGGAGTATTTGGCGACGAACAGATAGTCGCCGACCTTGAGCGTCGGCAGCATGGAGCCCGACGGGATACTGAACGGCTCGAACGCCACGGTCCGGACCACCAGCGCGATGAGCACCGCATAGACGATGGTCTGGATCGTCTCGATGACCCCGTGCCATCTACGACCTGACTTTAATTTATTCCGATAAGCCATTAATATTTATAACATAGGTTTCCCAGAGGAGGTATAAAAGCGTGACCGGCAAGCCCGGCCCGGAGGTCTCCGTCAGGCCGCATCCGCGGGGTCGGCGTCGGCGTCCCGCGGCTCGGCCCCGGGGGCCGGAACCGCCGAGATGATCACAATCGCCTGGGCCAGCGGATGGTCGTCGCTCAAGGTCAGGTCGATTTGCACGCGGGCCCCCGGCGGCGTCATCTCGGCCAGCCGCCGCGCCGCGCCGCCGGCGAGGCTCAAGGTCGGCCTTCCCGAAGGCAGGTTGACCACCCCGATGTCGCGCCAATAGATGCCGCGGCGGAAGCCGGTGCCCAGCGCCTTGGAGCACGCTTCCTTGGCGGCGAACCGCTTGGCGTAGCTGGCGGCGCGGTTGGCGCGGCGATCCGATTTGCGGCGCTCCACGTCGGTGAACACGCGCCGCAAGAATCGCTCACCGAACCGCTCCAGGGTCCGGTCGATGCGGCGGATGTCGATGAGGTCGTTGCCGATGCCCAGAATCACCGCCGCGCCGTCCTCACCATGACCGCCGGGCTTAGGCGCTGCGCTCGCCGCCGGCCTCGGCGCGCGCCTTGTCCATGAGCGAGCGCATGCGTTTGATGGCGCTCTCCAGGCCGCCGAAGATGGCTTCGCCGATCAGGAAATGGCCGATGTTGAGTTCGACGATCGACGGGATCGCCGCCACCGGCCCCACGGTCTCGTAGCTGAGGCCGTGGCCGGCGTGGCATTCGAGGCCCAGCTCGTCGGCCAGGGCGGCGGCCTCCTCCAGCCGGCCCAGCTCCGACTCGTGCGCCCGGCCCGAGGCGTGGCAATAGGTCCCGGTGTGCAGCTCGATGACCGGCGCATCCAGCGAAACCGCCGCCTCCAGCTGCCGTGGCTCAGGGTCGACGAACAACGAGACCCGCACCCCGGCCTCCGATAGGGCATCGACATAGCGCTTCAGATGATCGTGCCCGGCCGCCGCGTCGAGGCCGCCCTCGGTGGTCAGCTCGCGGCGCTTCTCCGGCACGATGCAGGCGGCGTGCGGGCGGTGCCTAAGCGCGATCTCGAGCATCTCCTCGGTGGCCGCTATCTCGAGATTGAGCGGCAGGTCGATTTCGTCCGACAGGCGCTGGATATCGGTGTCGGAGATGTGCCGACGATCCTCGCGCAGATGCGCGGTGATGCCGTCGGCACCGGCGCGGGCCGCCAGGCGGGCCGCGCGCGTCGGGTCCGGATGTGGCCCGCCGCGGGCATTGCGGATGGTGGCGACGTGGTCGATGTTGACGCCGAGGCGCAGGGCGCGTTTCATGCTCCGATCTCCTGTTGCTCGAACATTGCCGCGGTCCGTGTCAGCCGCGCGCCCGTTCCACCGAGGTGATCATGCGAGTGGCGCGCAACGCGGCGATGATGTTGGTCAGGCGCTTCACGTCCGCGACCTCGATGTCGATCAGCATCTCGAAGAACTCCGACGAGCGGTTGGTGATCTTCAGATTGGTGATGTTGCCCTCATTCTTGCCGATCACCGTCGACAAGTTGCCGAGGCTGCCGGGCACGTTGGCGATGACCACCTGGATGCGGCCCACTTGCGGCCCGCCGTCGGCGGTCTCGTCCCATGACACGTCGAGCCAACGTTCCGGCACGTCGGCAAATTTCTCCAGGGCTTCGCAGTCGGTGGTGTGGATGGTGACTCCCTTGCCGGTGGTGACCAGTCCGATGATGCGGTCGCCGGGAATCGGATGGCAGCAGCCGGCGAAGTGCAGCGCCATGCCGGGAATCAGCCCCTTGATGGGGATCGCCGCCGACTTGCCTTTGCCCAGCCTGCCGCGGGCCTGAGCCAGCGATACCCCCTTGCGGGCGTGCCGGCGCCGCTGCTCGCCGGGGAACGCCGCGGCGAACACCTCGCGGCCGGTGTGCTGACCCTGGCCCACGAGGACGGACAGGTCGTCCACATTCTGGCAATTGAAGCGCTTGAGCACGCCCTTCGACACCTTGCCGGTGAACTCGTGGCCGCCGTTGTGGAACGTCCGCTGCAGAATTTGGCGGCCCAGGCTGAGGTACTGTTCGCGCTGTTGAGTGCGGATGAATCGGCGGATGCGCGCCCTCGCCTTGCCGGTGGTCACGAAACCAAGCCAGGTCGGCGACGGCGTCTGATTCCTGGAGGTGCGGATCTCGACCTGGTCGCCGTTTTTCAACGTCGTGCGCAACGGCATCAAGCGGCCGTTGATCTTGGCGCCGGCGCAGGCGTCGCCGACCTCGGAATGAACCGCGTAGGCGAAGTCGACCGGCGTCGCCCCGCTGGGCAAAGCGATGAGGTCACCCTTCGGCGTGAAGCAGAACACCTGATCGCGGAACATCTCCAGCTTGGTGTGCTCGAGAAACTCCTCCGGGCCCGCCGCCTGCTCGAGAATCTCCATCATCTCCCTGAGCCAGCGGTATTGCCGGCCGTCGAGGTTGCTACCTTGCTTGTACTGCCAATGCGCGGCGACGCCGTACTCGCCGACCTCGTGCATCTCCTGGGTGCGGATCTGGATCTCGATGCGCAGGTTCTCGGGGCCGATCACCGTGGTATGGATCGAGCGGTAGTCGTTCAGCTTCGGGGTCGAGATGAAGTCCTTGAAGCGGTCCGGGATCATTCGATAGCGCCCGTGGATGATGCCCAGCGCCTGGTAACACTGGGCCAGGTCGTCGACGATGATGCGGAATGCGACGATGTCGGACAGCTGTTCGAACTCCATGTGCTTGCGCTGCATCTTGCGCCAGATCGAGAACGGTCGCTTCTCGCGCCCCGACACCGTGGCATCGAGTCCGCTCTCGGCCAGCGTGCTCTTGAGTTCGTCGACCACGCGGCCGACCAGATCGCCGCCGGTATCGCGGAGATACTCCAGCCGATTCTGGATCGACTTGCGGATGTCCGGGTACAGTTCGCGAAAGGCCAGGTCCTGCAGCTCATCCTTCCAGGTGGCGATGCCGATGCGCTCGGCCAGCGGCGTGTAGATCTCCAGCGTCTCGCGCGCGATCCGGGCGCGCTTCTCCGGATCCGCCAGGTGGTGCAGCGTGCGCATGTTGTGCAGGCGGTCCGCTAGCTTGACCAGCAGCACCCGGATGTCCTCGGACATCGCCAGCACCAACTTGCGCAGGTTCTCCGCCTGTTCGGTCTTGGCCGACTGCAGCTCGATGCTCGACAGCTTGGTGACCCCGTCTACCAGTCGGGCCACGCGCTTGCCGAACAGCCCCTCGATCTCATCCAGGGTGGCGACCGTATCCTCCACCGTATCGTGCAACAGCCCGGTGATGATCGAGTCGCAGTCCAGCTTCAGCTCGGCCAAAATGCCGGCGACCTCCACCGGGTGGGAGTAGTACGGATCCCCGGAAGCGCGGATCTGCGAGCCGTGCGCCTTTAGGGTAAAAACGTAGGCGCGGTTGAGGGCATCCTCATCCGCGACCGGATCGTAGCCCTTGACTCGCTCGACCAGTTCGTACTGCCGGAACATGCCGCCTCACCGCCGCTGCGACTCCGCCGGCCGCGCCTGGATGCGTTGAGGCAAGGCGTGTTGGCGGCGCCAGCGCTCCCCTATCGGTCGGCGCCGCCGTTCGCTCATTCCCTCTCCGTGGCCTGGTCGGCGTCCGGCGTTTCGGCCGCGTCATCCGGCGCCCCCGCATCGCCCGCCGTTCGCGGCGCCGGCGCCTCGGCCGGCCCGCCTCCCTCGCCGGCCAACACGCCCGCGGCGCCGAGAAGCTCCTCGCTGCTCATCAACTCGAGCATGTCTTCCTCCGGCTCGTCGAGTTCGACATGCTTCTGCAGGCCCCTGATCAGGGCGTCGCGCAGGCCGTCGATAACGACCGTTTCTTCGGCGATCTCGCGCAAGGCAACCACCGGGTTGCGGTCGTTGTCACGGTCGAGGCTCAGCGGGGCACCGGAAGACAGGTCGCGCGAGCGATGCGCCGCCAGCATCACCAACTCGAAGCGGTTGGGGACCTTCTCAACACAATCTTCAACCGTCACGCGAGCCATGCGGCTGCCCTCCAAGATATTGACTAGTGTGTGGAATATATGGACGCCTTGGGGGCAAGGCAAGCGTCGCCGGGGTCGGGAAACCGCATCGGCGTGGATCAGCCGGGGCCCCGGGCCCATGGACATCGACGCCGGCGTCCGGCCATCGGCCGCGCCGATAGGTGGTTCCGCCGGTGGACCGTTCGTGTGCCCCCTTGCTAGCGGAGCAAAGCCAGCCTAAGTAGAGGGGGAAGATGCGACATTACGACATCCGCGAGACTGACGGGGAACTGGGCGTCGTGCTTTTCAGGGATTCGGAGTACATTCCACGTCGCCAACCAAGGAGGAAGCTTTAGGATCATGACCTTTTACCCTCAGGAAAAAGTGGCCCTTTTTATCGATGGCGCCAACCTTTATGCGGCGGCGCGCAGCCTTGGATTCGACATCGATTACAAAATGCTGTTGGAGATCTTCGGTGCCAAGTGTCATCTTGTCCGCGCCTTTTATTACACGGCACTTGTTGAGGATCAGGAATACTCGCCAATTCGACCGTTGGTCGATTGGCTGGACTACAACGGCTATACCATGGTCACCAAGCCGACCAAGGAGTTCACCGACTCCTATGGCCGGCGCAAGATCAAGGGCAACATGGACATCGAGCTGGCCATCGACGTCATGG
>JBHICX010000110.1:0-7281 GCA_046759805.1 Kiloniellales bacterium
CGCGCGATCTCCTCGGCGAGTGCATCCAGGTAGTCGTTCAACGCCTGCTGCAGCTCGTCCATCAAGCGCTCGATCTCGGGGTCGAGGGCGTCGTTCGCCAGCGCCTCCATGAGTCGCTGCTGCGCCTCGCGCAAGTCGCGCCCGGCGATCGACAGCTTGCCGTCCTCGATGCGCAGCGCCGTGTCCCACAACAGCCGCTGCACCGCGGCGATGCCCTCCGGCCCGGGGTCGTTCGACAACCGGTTGGAGGCGGTGGTGAGCGCGAGCAGCACGACGATGTCGTCGTAGTAGTGATTCGGCCGCGCCGCCAGGTCTTGCAGTACCTCCGCCACCATGGGGGCGTTCGCCTCGGCGTCGAGCGTCAATTGCTTGCGCTGCTCGACGATGGCGCGGGCCACCGGATGGTTGAAGATGCGCTCCGGCAGCACCGTGCGGAACGGGTCACTTACGCCTTTCTGGTCGATGCTGTCGGTCGCCTGGAGCCGGATCTCCACCGGCAGGCCGGCCCAAATATGCGCCGTGAGGTCATGGAAGCTGACGTTCTTCGCCTGCGTGAGCCGGCGTCCGGGCAAGGTGAGCTCGAGCTCGATCGCCTTCGAGGTCTCAGCGCCTGCCTGCGCGAAGCCGGAGCTTCGCTTCGGCGAAGGCAGGCCGTCGGTGCGGGTGATGACGGCGCCGACCGCGGTGAGGCCGAAATCGTCCTCGGCCGTGTACTCGATGCGCAAGGCGGCGCGCCCGGTGCGCGACGGCGGGGTCAGGAACTCCACCTTCGGCGGGGTGTCCGCCACCACCTCGATCTCCCATCGACCCAGCCCAGCCCCGTCCTGCTCGACGCTGACCACGGCGCTCTCGGTGAGCTCGACCGTCAGGTTGTGCGTGGTCCCGTCCACCTTGGCAAACGAGGTCTCCTGGTCGCCCCGCCGCAGCACCGGTGTGCCCGACCCGCCGCTGAGCTGGGCCAGAAGCATGCTGCCGGCCGGCACCACGATCGCCGAGTCGGTCGCCGCCGAAGCCTCGGACCGCGGCGGCCCGGCCGAGGCGCCGGTACGCAGGAAGACGGGCGGCAGGCCGGTATAGGCCGGCGGGGTGATCCACATGTCGAGGCTGGCCGGGCTCGCGGCACCGCCGATTGGACCGAGATCGGGGCTGAGCGCGCGCATGAGGCGCGGCAACGGATCCTGCCACCCGCTTACGATCGCGATCGCGAGAATCAACAACAGGCCGCCGCGCAGGGCGTAGCGGTCGCGTCGCGGCAGTCCTGGCGCCGGCCATCCCACCCGTAGTCGGGCGAGACCTTCCAGCACCCGCCGCCGATGCGCCTGCCAAAGCGCCTCGGCGACCGGATCCTGCCGCCCGGCGGCGAGCGCGTCGCCGAGGGTCTCCAGCGGCCGATGCGGCACCCCGCTCGCCGACTCCAGACGCCGCCGGGCCGCCGCGTCGCTCGGCAGCCGCAATCGCCGCAACCCGTGCCACAGGGCCGCGACGGCGGCGCCGAGGAAGGCCGCCAGCGCCGCCGCGTGCAGCCGACCGCCAAGCCGCGGCAACACGTCGAGGAGCACCACCGCCGCGAACAGGCCGGCGACGGCGGCCGCCGGCCACAGGGCCGGCCACAGGCGTTCCCATGCCAGCGCCGCGCGCGCCAGGCCAAGCTTCAAGGCGGCGAGCGGGCCGAGCGCGGCGCCGCCCACGGCCGGGGAACGCCGATCGGCACTCATGCCGCGCCCCGCGAGGCCGCCGGGGCGTCGAGCCAGGCCGGCAACGCCTCCTGGGCCAGCAGCTGGTCGTAGGTGGGCCGCGCGCGAACCACCGCGAACTCGCGGCCCTTGACCAGAACCTCGGGGGCCGGCAGCCGGGTGTTGTAGGTCGAGGCCATCACCGAACCATAGGCGCCGGCGCCGCAAATCGCCAGCAGATCATCCTCGTCGAGGGGCGGCAGCGGGCGGTCGGAGGCCAAGAGGTCGCCGGTCTCGCACACCGGCCCCACCACGTCGACCGGCCGCCGCCGCGCACCCGCGGCCGGGGCGTGGACCGGAAGGATCTCGTGGTAGGCGTCGTACATGCTGGGCCGCAACAGATCGTTCATGGCCGCATCCACGACGACGAAGCGCCGGCTCTGTCCGTCCTTCACGTAGAGCACGCGGCTCAACAGGATGCCGGCGTTGCCGACCAGAATCCGGCCCGGCTCGAACACCAGCTGGCAGCCGAGGTCGCCCACCTGCTGGCGCACTGCGGCCATGTAGTCGGCGAGCGACGGCGGCTCCTCGTCGCGGTAGCGGATGCCGATGCCCCCGCCCAGGTCGAGGCGGGGAATGGCGTGACCATCGGCCCTCAGCTCTTCGACCAGGCGGGCGATGCGCGCAAACGCGGTGCGGAACGGCTCGAGACTGGTCACCTGCGAGCCGATATGTACGGCCAGGCCCTGCAAGGCAATCCCGGGTAGCGCCGCCGCCTCGGCGGAAATCCGAGGCGCCAGGGCGATGTCGATGCCGAACTTGTTCTCCTTGCGACCGGTAGCGATGCGATTGTGGGTCTCGGCGTCGACGTCCGGGTTCACCCTGAGCGCCACCGGGGCCACCAAGCCCCGCTGCGCCGCCAGCTCGCTCAGCGCCTTGAGCTCCGGCTCCGATTCCACGTTGATTTGCAGGATGCCGGCGTCCAGCGCCGCCGCCAGCTCGGCGTGGGTCTTGCCGCAGCCGGCGAACACGATGCGCCGGGCCGGCACGCCGGCGGCCAGGGCCCGCCTGAGCTCGCCCTCGGAGACCACGTCGGCCCCGGCGCCCAGCTCCGCCAGGGTACCAATGACGGCCAGGTTCGAATTGGCCTTGACCGAGTAGCAGATGGTCGCCGGCAGGCCGTCGAGGGCCGCCTCGAAGGCGCGGTACGCGGCCGTGATCGCCGCCGTGGCGTAAACGTAGGCCGGGGTGCCGACCGCCTCGGCGATCCGGGCCAGCGCCACGTCCTCCGCATGCAACCAGCCGTCGCGATACTCGAACGCGTCCGCTAGGACGTCGGGTACTCTCTCGGGTATCGGTCCTCTCCCGGCGCCTCCGGCTTCGCCTTCTTGCCGCAGCCGGCGAGCGCCACCACCAGCAGGGCCGCCATCAGCGCCGCCACCAGGGATCGCCTCATAGGTAGCGCTTCCGGGCCCGGGCCACCGCGCGGCGCACCGCCTTAGGCGCGGTGCCGCCGTCGCTGCGGCGGCTCATTAGCGCCGCCTCCACGTCGAGGACGGCGTACACGCCCTCGTCTATGCGTGGCTCGACGGCGCGCATCTCGTCGAGCGCCAGCTGGGCCAGCCCGCAACCCTTCGCTTCGGCCTTCCCGACCAGGCGCTGGGTGACCGAATGCGCCTCGCGGAACGGCAATCTGGCTGCGCGCACCAGCCAGTCCGCCAGGTCGGTGGCGGTCGGGAAGCCGGATTCGGCCGCCTCGCGCATGGCCGCCACGTTCACCGTCATCTGCGCCACCATGCCGGTCATCGCCGCCAGCGACAGCTCGAGACTGTCGGCGGTGTCGAAGGTGGGCTCCTTGTCCTCCTGCATGTCCCTGGAATAGGCCAACGGCAATCCCTTCATCACGGTCGCCAGCGCGGTGAAGGCGCCGATGATGCGGCCTGTCTTGGCCCGCGTCAATTCGGCCGCATCCGGGTTGCGCTTCTGCGGCATGATCGAGCTGCCGGTGGCATAGGCGTCCGGAAGGGAGATGAATTGGAATCGGTCGGAGCACCAGAACACCAGCTCTTCGCCCAGGCGCGACAGGTGCACCGCCGCGATGGTCGCGGTGGCGAGGAACTCGAGCGCGAAGTCCCGGTCCGAGACGGCGTCGATCGAGTTCCCCATGGGCCGCGCGAAGCCGAGCGCCGCCGCCGTCCGCGCCCGGTTGATGGGAAACGAGGTGCCGGCCAGCGCCGCGGCGCCGAGCGGGCATTCGTTGAGCCGCCGGCGGCAGTCGGCGACCCGCCCGCGGTCCCGGCCGAGCATCTCGACATAGGCCATCAGGTGGTGTCCGAAGCTCACCGGCTGCGCCGATTGCAGGTGGGTAAGGCCGGGCATCACCGTGTCGACATGGGCCTCGGCCTTGTCGATGAGGGCCGCCTGCAAGCCCTTGAGCGCCGCATCGAGCCGGTCGAGCGCGTCGCGCAGCCACAGGCGGAAGTCGGTCGCCACCTGGTCGTTGCGCGAGCGCGCGGTATGGAGGCGCCCGGCCGCCGGCCCGATGAGCTCCACCAGGCGCGCCTCCACGTTCATGTGGATGTCCTCGAGCGCGGGCTCGAACCGGAACTCACCAGCCTTAATCTCCGCGGCGATGCGGTCCAGGCCGTCGGCGATCGCCCGGCCGTCCTCGGCCGAGACGATGCCGCATTCCACCAGCATCGCCGCATGCGCCTTGGAGGCGGCGATGTCGTGGGCATACAGGCGCTTGTCGAAGCCAATGGAGGCGCTAATCTCCTGCATGATCGGCGCCGGCCCGGCGCCAAAGCGCCCGCGCAGTCGCGCCGCCGCGTCGGGTCCGGCTTTCCGCTTGCCGCCCTTCGGGCGGGACGAGGTCTTGGCGCTCATCGGCTCCGCTCCAAACGGGTGAAGGGGATCGGGCGGTTGGAACGTAAGGGCCTTCCATGGTTGGTCGCGGGGCTCATGGGGCTCGCCGCCGTGGTCGCGCTCGCCGTCCTGCAAGGCCCCGAGCGGCCCGCGGGACGCCCCGAGCCGCGCGGCACGGTGCAGCACTTTACCTACACCGAGGCGCCGCGGCCAGTGCCGGACACGCCGTTCTTAGACACGGCGGGCCGGGCGCTCGATCTGTCCGCCTTCGAGGGCCGCGTCGTGCTGCTCAATTTCTGGGCCACCTGGTGCGCGCCCTGCATCCGCGAGATGCCCACTCTCGACCGGCTGCAGGCGGCGCTCGGCGGCCCGGCCTTCACCGTGCTCGTGGTCTCCGAGGACCGGGGCGGCGCCAAGGTCGCGGTGCCGTTCCTGGACAAGCTCGGCATCGAACGGCTTAGCACTCATCTCGACCGGAAGGGCGAGCTGGCGCGGGCGTTCGGCCTCCTCGGCCTGCCCACCACGATCCTGATCGACCGCGCCGGCCGCGAGATCGGCCGCCTGCAGGGCCCGGCCGAATGGGACGCGCCGGAAGCCGGCGAGCTGATTCGCCACTTCATGGCCGCCGGCGAGCACGAGATTATCAAGACGAAAGACTGAGGGCGTCGAGCCAAAGCCGTTTGGCCATCCTCGGATCGACGGCCACGGGCTCGGCAACCTGGGTGCGCGAGACCTCGTGCGATATCATAAAGGCCGAATGAAGAGTCCTTTACTCCGGCAGACCCGCCTTGCGGAGCCCGTCGAGGTAATGTTCGATCTGACTAGTATTCCTGATGTAGAAAAGGTGTTTCTTGGCAAAGCTGCATGAAAATTCGGGTTTTCGCCGGAGCAGTGCTTCGGCCGCCGCTCGTGTTTCATGGGGTCGATCCAAATGACCTAAAGCTGCGACAAGGTGGGCGTTGGCCCAATACGCGGAATTCGGTATCTGAACCGCCTTGTTGGCCCAGTCCGCCGCCGCCTCATGCTGTTTCAGGAACAAATGGGCCAACGACCGATACACAAAGAACGCCCATCTGTGCGGATCGTGCGGGCTCAGGCGAATGGCCTCCTCGAATTGTGAAATAGAGTCCTCAAGCTGGCCTGCGTACGCCAGCGAATCACCTAGCGCGCAATATGCTTGTGCAAGGCACGAATTGAGTTCGATCGCGGTTTGCATTTCGGCGATGGCGAGCCCGTAGTCACATCTGATCAGGTGGACTCTGCCCAAGGCGAAGTGGGAAACGGCGTCCTTATCATCGAGCGAGACCGCTCTTTGTGCGGTTCGAAGGGCGTCATCTAAGATTTCAGGGGTTGGTTCGGCGTCGAAATACACGACGCTAAGGACCATGGAATACGCCAATCTCGCGTAAGCCGCTGCGAAGTTGGGATCATTTTCGATGGCCCTGCGGAACAGCCGCTGAGCCTCCGCATTGTGGTCCTTGGCGAAATGATACAGGTGAGATAGTCCGAGATGGTAGCAGTCCCAGGCATCGAGGTTTTGCGGAAGTTTGCGTTGCACCCGTTGGCCCTCAACGGCGCCAAGCTCCGGTTCGATCCTCGCGGCAATGGTTTCCGTTATCTCGTCCTGCACCGCGAAAATGTCCTCAAGGTCGCGGTCGTAACGTTCTCCCCAAATTTGGTTGCCGGAGGCGGCGTCGATGAGCTGGGCGGTAATCCGCACGCGATTGCCGACTTTGCGGACGCTGCCCTCAACCACGTATTCCGCGCCCAAATCCTCCGCCACACGCCGCACGTCCGCCGAATGGCCCTTGTACGCGAAGGTTGAGTTGCGGGCGATGACGAGCAGCCAGCGGTTTTTGGAAAGGGCCGTGATGATGTCTTCGGTGATGCCGTCAGCAAAATACTCCTGATCCGTATCCCCGCTCATGTTGTCGAAGGGCAGCACGGCGATGGTGGGTTTGTCCCCCGGCGCTCGAGGCGCAGGCACATCCGCCTTCCTTTTATCCATCCGTACGGTGTAGGAGTGCACTGGTTTGGCGATGTTCTTGACTGTCTGCAAGCCGGTGTCCTCAAAGTCGAGGTCTGCCTTTGTGTGGACCTGCTCGTAGACGCTGTCCGAGATGCAAATGCCGCCGGGATCGGCCAACGACTCCAGGCGCGCCGCGATGTTGACCCCATCGCCATAGATGTCGTCGCCGTCAACGATCACATCACCCAAATTGATCCCCATGCGAAACTCAATTCGCCTTTCCCCGGCCAGTCCGGAATTCCGCTCGCCCATCGCGCGTTGGATTTCGACCGCACATTGCGTGGCCTCGACCACGCTGGGGAACTCAACCAGCATGCCGTCGCCCATCAGCTTGACGACGCGCCCCTCGTGTTCCGCGATCTTGGGGTCGATGAGTTCCTTGCGGTGGGTCTTGAGCGCCGCCAGCGTTCCCGGTTCGTCTGCGGCCATGAGACGGGTGTAGCCCACCACGTCGGCGGCCAAGATCGCGGCGAGCTTTCGTTGGATACGCTGCGTTGCCACGGGACCTCCCTAATCCCGTAACGCATGTAGGCTAATCATAGAGGTCCCCGCAAGTGTTGTTCAACACCGTAGCCTACGGCTGGTACGACGCTACGGTACCGCCGCCACGCATGCCGGCGGTGTCCCGAATACACTCCTGGAATGGCGTCTTCAGGACCAGCAAAGCTGAGCCCTAGCACTCGGCAACCTCGGGGTGCGGAAATCCGTACGTTT
>JBHICX010000111.1:0-7264 GCA_046759805.1 Kiloniellales bacterium
CTCTGGATGCCGGCCGACCTGGCGCGGCAACGCCAGCAGCGCCAGCGCCTTGTCCAGGTCGATCCGGTCCGGCTTGAGTCCGCGCGGCAGCGACACCCGTTTCGGTTTCTGCCGGCCCTCGGACCGGGCCCCCAGTTGCACGTAATGACCGTACGGGCCCCGGCGCAGGACCACCGGCTGGCCGGTATCCGGGTCGGTTCCGAGCCTCCGACCGCCCTCGGCCTCGCCGCCGTCGGCCGGCTCGCCGTTGGCCATGGCGAGGCGACGGGTGAAGCGGCAGGCGGGGTAGGCGGAGCAGCCGATGAAGGCGCCGTACCGGCCGAGCTTCAGGCTGAGCCGTCCGGAGCCGCAGCTGGGGCAGGCGCGCGGGTCGCCGCCGTCGTCGCGCTCTGGGAAGAAGTGCGGGCCGAGCTCCCGGTCGAGCGTCTCGATCACCTGACCGATGGTCAACTCGTTGGTGCCGGCGACCGCCTCGGAGAAGGCGTCCCAAAACTCCCTGAGCACGGTCTTCCAGTCGGCTCGGCCGCCGGAGATGTCGTCGAGCTGCGCCTCCAGATCGGCGGTGAAGCCGTATTGCACATAGCGCTCGAAGAAGCTCTTGAGGAAGGCGGTGACGATGCGGCCGCGGTCCTCCGGCACGAATCGCCGCTTGATGAGCTTCACGTAATTCCGATCCTGCAGCACCTGAATGATGCTGGCATAGGTGGACGGCCGGCCGATGCCGAGCTCCTCCAGCTTCTTCACCAGGCTGGCCTCGGTGAAGCGCGGCGCCGGCTGGGTGAAGTGCTGCTCGGGGGTGATCTCGCGCCGGGCCAGGGCCTCTCCGGTTTCCACCGGCGGCAGGCGGCGGTCGACCTCGTCCTCGTCGCCGTTCTCGTCGCGGCCCTCCTTGTACAGCTTCAGGAAGCCATCGAAGCGGACCACGGATCCGCTGGCGCGCAGGCCCACCTGGCCGTCGCCGGCGGCGATGTCCACGGTCACCTGGTCGATGACCGCGTTCTCCATGGCGCTGGCGATCGTGCGCCGCCAGATCAGCTCATACAGCCGCGCCAGGTCCCGGTCGAGGAACGAGGCCACCTCGCCCGGCAGGCGCAGCGGGTCGGTGGGGCGGATCGCCTCATGGGCTTCTTGCACGTTCTTCGCCTTCGACCTGTAGATTCGCGCCCTTGCCGGCAGGTAGTCACGGCCGAAACGCTGCTCGATGAGCCGGCGGCTGGCGGCGATCGCCTCCTGGGACAGCTGCACGCTGTCGGTCCGCATATAGGTGATGAGGCCGCCGGTGTCGCCGGGAACGTCGGCCCCCTCATACAGCCGCTGGGCCAGCTTCATGGTGCGGCTGGCGCCGAAACCCAGCTTGCGCGCCGCCTCCTGCTGCAGGGTCGAGGTGGTGAAGGGCGGCTGCGGACGGCGCTGGACGGCCTTGCGCTCGACGCCGGATACCGCGAAGTCGCGCGCCTCGATGGCCGCAACGACGGCCCGCGCGGCGGCCTCGTCGCCGAGCGACAGCTTCTCCAGCTTAGCGCCGTCGAGGTGGGTGAGGCGGGCGCTGAAGGGCTCGCCGCGGGCGGTCCCGAACCCGACCTCGACGGTCCAGTACTCTTGCGGCCGAAACGCCTCGATCTCGGCCTCGCGCTCGCAAATGAGCCGCAGCGCCACCGACTGCACTCGACCGGCCGAGCGCGAGCCCGGCAGCTTGCGCCACAACACCGGCGACAGGGTGAAGCCGACCAAATAATCTAATGCCCGGCGTGCCAGATAGGCCTCGATCAGCTCCCGGTTGAGCGCCCGCGGACGGGCCACCGCGTCCAGCACGGCGTTCTTCGTCACCTCGTTGAAGACCACGCGTTTCACGTCGACCCCGCCGAGCAGGCGGCGCGCCTGCAGCACTTCATGGACGTGCCACGAGATCGCCTCGCCTTCCCGGTCCGGGTCGGTGGCCAGGTACAGATGTTCGGCGCCCTTGACCGCGTTGGCGATGACGCGGATGCGCTTCTCCGCGTCCGCGGCCACTTTCCAGTCCATCTCGAAGTCGTGGTCGGGGCGGACCGAGCCATCCTTGGCGGCTAGGTCGCGCACATGGCCGTAGCTCGCGATCACCGTGTAGGCGCCGCCGAGGTACTTGTTGACGGTCTTGGCCTTAGCCGGCGATTCGACGATGACGACGTTCGTCATGTGTCAGACACGATGATTGTCAGGTCCCTTGTCGGCCCGGTAACCGGCCCTCGCCGATCATCCACCGGGTCGCGGGTGTCAATAGACACCGACGGCTCGGTTCGTCAACCGATACCGGTTCGCCCCTTAACTGCCGGTTAACGACATGCTGAGCGCTGCCGTGGCGTGGACCAGCCGGCTCGCCTCATTGACGGAGTCTCGCCTTGCCACTCTATGGCTTGGTTCCCACGCCGAAACGCGAATAAGGTTAACAGAGGAGTCGATTCTTTCGGAAATACTTAGAAATTGGTTGCTATTTTCAAAAAAAGAGTTAAAAAAGGAGAAAATTTGTCGTAAATTAAAAAGATCATGTAGTATCGTTAATAAAAATGGTTAATTCCCGCATGGACAACGGAAGATCTATCAGGGAGGGTTCGGCATGGCGGCCGTCATGATGGATATTGCGGCCATGATCATAAGCTGGAGCCTGGGATTTTACTTTCTGGTGATCTCGGTCCAGGGCCTGGGTGCCCTGATCAACGGCATGCTGACCAGAAGCCTGCCTACGGCTCGCTCACTCTCCGGCCTGTGCCAGAACCTCGGGATCGGCTGTGCCCTCGTCGGCCTCACGTTCCAAAACATGGAGCTTGCCGTCGTCGGGGTCCTGGTGATCGCCCTTGGCGTGGTGACCGGTCCGCGCCCGACCTCGGTGCTTAACACGGTAATCGAACGGGCATTGCTGGTGGCGGGGATCACGAGCCTCGGCTGTCTCGGCGTCGTCCTCTACGTGGTCTGATACCAGTTCGCTCATGAGCGAACTGGTATCAGACCGAATTTTCAATTCGTGACCGCACGAGCGTATGGACTCTTGCTCCTTCGACGGTCGCCTCGGGCGCCGCACGCTTATGAACCAGCGTCTCCACCGGCTGCGAATTACGGCTCCGTAGTCCCGTGTCCCAAGAGCGCCTGGGCGCGGCGCAGATCCAACGTTGCTCCCAGCCGCTCGAAGATGGAGCGTGCAGTGTCGAACTCGAGTTCGGCGAGCTCGTCGGCGCCCTGGGCGCGATACGCCAATCCCAACGGCAAACGCGACCGGGCCTCCTCATATGGAACCCCGCTTTCGTGCCAGAGTTTCCAGGCCTGTTGCAGGCTCTCCACCGCTGCCTCGGGGTGGTCTTCGGCCAACTGCAATGTGCCCATACCATAGGCCGCTGCCGCCGCCAGTGCGTTCGAGGTGTAGACCTCGGCGATCGCGCGCAGCTCGTCGGTCGCCAAGCGCGCGTGACTCAAGTCGCCGACCGCCAAGGCGATCTCGATCTGGGCGGCCAGTAGTGGCGCGCGGTCCAGACGAGTCAGTGATTCATTAGCCAACGCGCGGTCTATGAGCGTCTGCGCGGCTTCCGCCTTGCCTTCGGCCAACCGCAGCCGTGCCAGACCGGGCTCGGGGTCGCACCCTAGCCGGTGCGCTTGGCGGAACGCCTCTTCGGCGGCGCCCAAGTCTCCCATATGGAGGCGAATCTGGCCGATTTCGGCGAACGCCTGTGCGGCAAAGTCGAGAGCATCCCGCAGGTCTTCGCAGGCGCGGTGAGCCTCCTGCTCCGCTTCCGCCCAGGCGCCGCGCAGGCGCATGATTTCCGCTCGCTTTACCCGGCAGATGCCTGGAAAGGCCGAGCCATGGGCCACCTCAACGCACCAGCGCTTGGCGGCGTCGTCCCATTCGCCCGCGCGCCGATAGTCCGCCAGCTTCCCGCAAGTGTCGAGAATGTTGCAATAAACCCGGCCGGTCGTTTGGACGCCGAGCTCACCCGCCACTGCGGAGACCATGGCTTCCTCCATGAGCGCCATGCCTTCTTCCACCCGGCCGTTGGCGATCATGATGCGTCCGCGGTCCTGGAGGGCCAGCGCCCGCAGATCCCGATCGGAGAAACGGGTTCCCAGCTCCAACACCCGTTCGGCGAGCTCAAGGGCACGATCGAGGTCGCCGTCCGCCTCGAGCGCGATGACCGCGTGGAAGCGGGCAAGGTAACCGTGCTCAACCGACTCCGGTTCGTCCTCAAGGAGCCGCTCCGCCCGCATGAGCCAAGCACTTCCGACGGAGTGAGCCAGCTTGTGGAAGTGGTGTTCGGCAAGGGCGATGCTTACCATGGCGGCGCGCCCGCGATGTCCGCCCTCCAGGTGGGCCGTGTAGGCGCGTTCCAGGGCGTTGATGCAATCATCGACCTGGCCGCTCCACCAAGCGGACTCCGCCAGCATTTCCAGCTCCTCGGGGGAGAGGCTCCCGGCCGCATCCGCTTTGGCGAAGATCGCGAACGCGTCGCTCCAGGCATGGCGCTGCAACGCCTCACGGCCTTCCTGTATCGCCGTACCGAGCCGCCGTTCCGTGGCCGCCTCGTCTTCAGGAGCCCGAGCAAGATCGCTGCCGACCTTCTCCGCGCGATAAACGGTGATCGGTTCGGCAATGTTCTTGAGCGCCTGCTTCCCCAGGGATTCGAAACCGACGCCGACTTTGTTCTTGACCTGGTCGAAAACGCTCTGGGAGACGCACATGCCGCCGGGATCGGCAAGTCCCTGCAACCGCGCCGCCACGTTCACGCCGTCACCGTAGATGTCGTCGCCCTCTGCCATCACATCGCCAAGGTTGACGCCGATGCGAAAGTACATGCGGCGATTCCCTGGTAGGTCGGAGTTGCGCTTCTCGATCTCTTGCTGAATTGTGACGGCGCAGCGCACTGCCTCGACCGGGCTGGTAAACTCGGCCAGCACGCTGTCGCCGGCGGTGCCCACCACCCGGCCGTCATGGCGGGCGATCAGCCCGTCCATCGCTTCCCGATAGGCCGTGAGGACGCGCAGGGTGGCTTCCTCGTCCTCGCCCATGAGCCGGGAGTAGCCGGCCACATCGGCGCTGAGGATCGTGGTGAGCCTGCGTTTGACACCTGACACGGGCACCGGTTCCTTTCCTTTCGGGGAACCGAACCGGATCGGAGCTATTCCGCCGCTACGGCGGCGGCGCGGGCGGCGGCCTCGGCCTTGGCCTTGGCCTTGGCGACCGCTGCCTTGGCGGCGTCGCTGTGCTCGAACATCTCCAGGTGCTCGCTCTCGGCCTCCACCACCGGCATCAGCGCCAGGTCGGTGTAGGTCTGGCTTGCCGGGTCGCGCTTGACGCGCTTGCAGGTCCACCACAGGCGAACGGCATAGGCCGCGAACGGCCCGTAGGTGGACACCACCTCCCATAGCCGGCGCGGGTAGAAGATGAGCGGGTTCTCGCGCTTGAGGCCCCAGCGACGCTGGCGGCGCACCTTGCGTCGGAAGTAGCCGCCCTGCAGCGGGTGCAGCTTCTCGAACCGAATGCAGCCGTGGAAGTGCATGGTGTGCGCCCAGATGCGCTCCGGCTTGTTGCCGCTGGCCACCATGCGGCGCATCAGGGTCTCCACGTGGTCGCGCGAGTAGTACAGGTCCCAGGCCCGGTTGTAGATGTCCTGCCATTCCTCATTCGACATGCGCTCGTGCCCGGTGCACACGTGCTCCCCGTCGTAGATGTTCATGTCCGGGTCCATCGGAATCCCCTTCAGATACAGGTTCCGGTGGTCCTCGGAGCCGGGCAGCGGCGTCAGGCAGAAGAACTCCAGGATGTCGATCGGCAGCTCGCGCTTGATGATCTCGATGTCGTGCTCGATGCGCTCCGGCGTGTCGGCCGGGAAGCCCAGGATGTAGCCGGCGTAGGTGATGATCTGCCGGTCCCGCCAGGCCTGCAACATGCGGCGGTATTCGGTGATCCGGTTCTGTCGCTTCTTGGCCGCCATCAGGTTGTCCGGGTTGATGTTCTCCAGCCCGATGAACACCCGGGACACGCCGGCGCGCTTGGCCTTGGCGACGAAGCCCGGGATCTTGTGGCACAGGGTGTCGACCTGGATGATGATGCTGAACGGCAGGTCCAGCTCCTCGCGCAGATCCCCCAGCCGATCGAAGATCGCCTCCCAGTTGCGGTTGCGGGCGAAGTTGTCGTCGGTGATGAAGTAGCGGGTGATGCCCTGCGCCACATTGGCGCGCACCAGCCGCTCCACGTCGTCGGCGTCGCGATAGCGCGACTTGCGGCCCTGGACGTTGATGATGGTGCAGAAGCTGCACTGGAACGGACAGCCGCGGCCGGCGTCGCAGCAGGCGACCGCGCCGCTGTAGCGGCGCACCATGGCCGCCGGCAGGAACGGGATCGGCGTCCCCTCCATGCCCGGCAGGTCGTCCATGAAGTTATAGAGCGGCTTCATCCGGCCGCCCAGCGCATCGGCATAGAACTCGCCTAATCGTCCCTCCGCCTCGCCGGCGAACAGGGTGACGCCCATGTCCAGGGCCTCACGCAGATCCTCGGGCAGCTCCGGCAGCATGGCGATGCAGCCGCTGACGTGGAAGCCGCCGATGGCGACCTGGATATCGGCGGCGCGGAACCGCCGCGCCAGGTCGATCGCCCGCGGAAACTGGTTCGACTGCACGCCGACCAGGCACACCAGGCCGCTGCCGCCGACCCGGCTGAGGCGCCGGATGATGCGTTTGACCGGGATCACCGTGTTGGTCTCGTCATAGGCGTTGAGCACGACCTCCACGTCGTCGCCAAGCTCGCCCTCGGCGATCACCTGCTGGGTGATGCCGTAGAGGCAGGACAGCGAGTTCGACGGAATCCAGGCCTTCGCCCATTGGATCACGTAGCCGTCGTCGTCGTAATGCGACGGCTTGATCAGCTCGACGTGAAAGACCCGCCGCCGGCCGGCATCGGCTGCGGCCATGATCGAGATCCTCCTGAGGATGCCTGCAATTGTACGCGCACCATACCCTAGGCGGCCCGGGTTGACCTAGCCCCAAAGCTCCGGCGTGGTGCGCCCCCTTGCATTCATCGGTTCCAAGGCGCAAACCCTCAAATGCGAGGGCCGGACACACCACACACGGGTGGTGAGCGTTGCAGGCAAGTCCACGAATGGAACTGCGCGCCCTGACCGGGCCGGTGGTGGTGCTGGCGCGCCGGGCCGGGGCGGCGATCCTGGGCCACTACCGGCAGGGGCTGGCGGTGGAAACCAAGGCCGACGGCTCGCCCGTCACCATCGCCGACCGGGCGGCCGAGAAGATC
>JBHICX010000112.1:0-7176 GCA_046759805.1 Kiloniellales bacterium
CGCCGGCACCGCGCTCGGGCAGGCGCGGCGCTTCGATGAGTCGGCGGATTTCTTCAAGATGTCGCTGGAGCTGGACCCGAACAGCCTCAACACCAAGCTCGGCCTGCTTGCGACCTACGCCTACGCCGGGTGGCGTGAGCCCGAGGCGGCGTTGCTCAAGGAGACCATCGACCAGGTGCCGGACGATTTCCGGGTCAGCCGCCGCGCCATCGTGGTCGGCAAGGCGCTCGCAGACGAGGAGCTGATCGAGCGCGGGCTGGCGCTGATCCGCGAGCATCACCCGGCGGCGTTTCCCAAGGCGCTGGAGTTCCTCGGACGCGACCCGCCAAAATGAAACCGAGACAAAGCGCGGCGGTAGATCGGCACCGCGGTCGCCGGCCGCCGGTTTTCCGGCCGCCCGCGATCGTCTATCCTCCCCGGCATGACGCCCGCAAGCCCGCTCGCGCTGCATGAGGAGACGGTCCGGCCCGAGTGGATCGACTACAACGGCCACATGAACCTGGCCTATTACCTGCTCACCTTCGACCATGCGAGCGACAAGCTGTTCGACCAACTCGACGTGGGCGAGGCGTATCTCGCCCGCGCCAACTGCTCGATGTTCGTCACCGAGGCGCACCTCACCTACGACCGCGAGGTGCGTGGGGGCGACCGCCTGCGCTTCACTACCCAGATTCTGGGCTACGACGCGAAGCGGATGCACATATTCCACGCCATGTATCACGCCGCCGAGGGCTTCCTGGCCGCGACCAGCGAGTTGATGGTGCTGCATGTGGACATGGCCAGGCGCCGGGTGACGCCGTTCCCGGAGGCGGTGACGCGGCGCCTCGCCGCCTTGGCAGAGGCGCATCGCCGGCTGCCCAAGCCGCCACAGGTCGGCCGGGTGATCGGCCTGACAAAGCGCCGTGGCGACGCCTGAAGCCGAACTGCGCGGGGCAACCACGAGAACGAGGAACGAAGGCCGCAATGGCCGCAATCTTCACGATTTTGTACGACGGCGACGAATTACTCTACAATATGTTGATTGTGTCGGCAGTAAGGGATTAGTGTAATCGGTCCTGCGAGGCAACCGGTTCGGGCCCCCGACGATGGTCCGCCGTTTCCGGCAAGGCTTGCGCCTTCTGGTCCCACTCAAGCGGCTTGCGCGCAGCGAGCAGATGGTGCTGGCGCCGCTGGCGGTGGTGATCGGCGCCACCGCCGCCGTCGGCGCCATCGCCTTCCGCGAGGCCCTCGGCTACATCCAGTTCGGCTTCTACTTCATCCGCAGCGAACAGCTGTATAGCTGGGCGGAAACGCTGCCCTGGTGGCAGGTGATGCTGGCGCCCGCCGCCGGCGGCCTGCTGGTGGGCCTTTACCTGCGCTTCGTGATGCCGGGCGGCCGGCCGCAGGGGGTGGCCGAGGTGATCGAGGCGATGGCGCTGAAGGGCGGGCAGATGCCGCTCAAGGCGGGGTTCGGCGCCGCGGTGGTGAGCGCGTTGTCGCTGGGCGCCGGCGCCTCGGCGGGACGCGAGGGGCCGGTGGTGCATCTGGGCGCCAGCCTGGCCGCCTGGTTCGCCGCGCGGCTGCACCTGAACACCCAGTTCGCCCGCACCATCCTCGGTTGCGGCGTCGCCTCCGCGGTGGCGGCCTCGTTCAACGCGCCGATCGCCGGGGTGTTCTTCGCGCTCGAGGTGGTGATCGGACACTACGCCCTGCGCGCGTTTGCCCCGATCGTCATCGCCGCGGTCACCGGCACCGTGCTGTCGCGCCTGTATTTCGGCGATTTTCCCGCGTTCATCGTGCCGGCACACGAGATCACCTCGATCCTTGAGTTTCCCGCCTTCGCGCTGTTGGGAGTCGTGAGTGCCGCCGTCGCCATCATCTTCATGGGCTCGATCATGTTTGCCGACAAGGTGGTGGCGAGCATCCCGACGCCGTCCTGGCTGGCGCCGGTGGCGGGCGGGCTTGCCGTGGGCTTGATCGCGCTCGTCTTTCCGCAGGTGCTCGGCGTCGGATACCAAAGCACCGACGAGGCGCTCAACGAGCTGTTGTTGCTCGAACTCCTGATCGGATTGATCGTGGCCAAGACCGCGGCCACCGCCATCACGCTGGGCTGCCGCTTCGGCGGCGGGGTGTTCTCGCCGTCGCTGTTCCTGGGCGCCATGCTGGGCGGTGCCTTCGGCCTGATCGCGACCCAGGCGGCGCCGGAGCTGTCGTCGGGCACCGGCGCCTACACCATGGTCGGCATGGGGGCGGTCGCCGGGGCGGTCCTGGGCGCGCCCATTTCCACCATCCTGATGATCTTCGAGCTCACCGGCGACTACCAGCTCACCATCGCGGTCATGATCGCCACGGTGATCGCCTCGGTGATCACCCAGCAGGTGCTGGGCCACAGCTTCTTCACCTGGCAACTGGCGCGCCGCGGCGTCGACCTGGAAGGTGGCCGCGAGCTGGGCGTGCTGCGCGCCACCCATGTGGACGACCTGATGCACCGCATCATCAAGACGGTGACCACCGCCGCCGGGCCGGCGGAGATTCGCGAGCATCTGCGGCGCGAGCCCCGGGGCCCGGTGTTCGTGGTCGACGAGGCGGGTCGGCTCAAGGGGACCATCACGCTGCCGGATCTGGCCGACGTCGCCTTCGACACCTCGCTTGATGCGCTGATCAAGGCAACCGACGTCATGCGGCCCAATCCGCCGCTGCTGGCGGCCGGCGACGACGTGGAGACCGTCGTCGGGATGCTCAGCGCCGCGGCCGAGCCCTATGTGGCGGTGGTCGACAACCGCCGGGACATGAAACTGGTCGGCTGCCTGCACGAACACGACGCCATGGTTTTCTACAGTCGCACCCTGGCGGCGGCGCGCGAGGAACAGCGCGGCGAGCGTTAATGTTCCATTCCCCGCAGAAACCGGATGCCCGTCTACCGGCCTTGAGGCGGCTTCACGGCGAACGCCATGTAGTTCACGTCGACGTCGCCGGGCGCCAGGTGCCAGCGATCGCTGAGCGGGTTATAGACCACACCGGTCAACTCGACGACGTCGAGCCCACTGCGGCGCAGCCCCGCGGCGAGCTCCGACGGGCGGACGAATCTGGACCACCGGTGGGTACCCACGGGCAGCCAGCGCAGCACGTATTCGGCGCCAACGATGGCCAGTGCGAAGGCCTTGGCGGTGCGATTGAGCGTGGCGACCACCATGACGCCGCCAGGGCGCACCAGCCGGCAACAGGCGTCGAGAAAGCCGCCGCGGTCGGCCACGTGCTCCACCACCTCCATGTTGAGCACCACGTCGAAGGTCTCGCCGGCTTGGGCCAGCGCCTCCGCCGTGGACACGCGATAGTCGATGTCGAGCCCGCCTTCGCGGGCGTGCACCTGCGCCATGCGGACGTTGTCCTCGGCCACGTCGATCCCGGTTACCCGGGCGCCGAGCCGAGTCATGGGCTCGGCCAGGAGCCCACCGCCGGTGCCGACGTCGACTAGCCTGAGGCCGTCGAGCGGCCGGTGGGCCAGGGGGTCGCGGCGATAATGGCCGGCCACCCGGTCGCGGATAAAGGCGAGACGCACCGGGTTGAGCTTGTGCAGCGGCTTGAGCCCGCCGCCCGGGTCCCACCATTCCTCGGCCATGGCGCTGAAGCGCGCCACCTCGGCCGGATCCACCGATCCGCCGGCCGGCTTCGGCGTGGTCTTGTCCCTGGACGCCTTGCGTGCGCCCTTGGCGGCAGCACGAGCCATCCCTTGAAACCTCCCCGAGGACCGGTGCGGGGCAACCTTGCGCCGGCCATCGCGACAGAGTATGGATACGCCGTCTCCCCTCGGCAAGCGGCCGGCGGTGTTCGGCCAAATTCGGCGGTCGCTCACCGCGTCGTCGGCCTCGGCTCCGGACCGGGTTTTGGAACTCCCCCATGAGTCGTTTGGTGCAGAAATTCGGCGGCACCTCGGTCGCCGACATCGGGCACATCAAGAGGGTGGCGCGCCGGGTGAAGGCGGAGGTCGATGCCGGCCACCAGGTCGCGGTGGTGATCTCGGCCATGGCAGGGGTGACCGACCAACTGGTCGACTGGACCACCGAGACCTGCGCCCTGCACGACGCGCGGGAATACGACGTGGTGGTGTCCACCGGGGAGCAGGTGACCAGCGGGCTGCTGGCCATCGCGCTGCAGGACCTGGGCATCCCCGCGCGTTCGTGGCTGGCCTGGCAGATCCCGGTCCGCACCGATGGCTCGCACGGCAAGGCGCGAATCCTCGGCATCGAAACCGACGAACTGGTACGGCGGCTGGAAGACGGCCAGGTGGCCGTGGTCGCTGGCTTTCAGGGGCTGGCTCCCGACGGGCGCCTCACCTCGCTGGGCCGCGGCGGCTCGGATACCACGGCGGTGGCGCTGGCGGCGGCGCTGCGCGCGGATCGCTGCGACATCTTCACCGATGTCGGCGGGGTCTACACCACCAACCCGCGCATCGTGACCCGGGCGCGAAAGCTGGATAAGATCACCTACGAAGAGATGCTGGAAATGGCCTCCCAGGGCAGCAAGGTGCTGCAGCCCCGGGCCGTCGGGCTGGCCATGAAGGAAGGGGTGCGGCTGCAGGTGCTGTCCAGTTTCGATGACACGCCGGGCACGCTCGTAGTCGATGAGGATGAGATCGTGGAACAAGAGATCGTGACCGGCGTCGCCTACTCGCAGGACGAGGCGAAGATCACCCTCGTTGGCGTGCCCGACCGTCCCGGGGTGGCGGCCGCCATTTTCGGGCCGCTGGCGGAAGAGAACATCAACGTAGACATGATCGTGCAGAACGTCTCCGAGGATGGCAGCACCACGGACCTCACCTTCACCGTCGGCAAGGCAGACTTCGACCGGGCGTTCCACCTGCTCGAAGGGCACCGGGCCGAGCTCGGCTTTTCCCGCATCGTGCCGGATTCGAACGTGGTGAAGGTCTCGGTCATCGGCGTCGGCATGCGCTCCCACGCCGGGATGGCGCAACGGATGTTCCGGGCGCTGGCCGACAAGAACATCAACATACAGGTGATCTCCACGTCGGAGATCAAAGTCAGCGTGTTGATCGCCGAAGAGTACACGGAACTCGCCCTGCGCGCCTTGCATACCGCCTACGGGCTGGACGCCGAGTAACTCGGCACCGGCCCCAGCCATGAAGACCACGCCCGACAGGTATGCGCAGGCACGAGCCTGCCTCGATCGGCTGTGGCGCCGCGGCGGCGAGTTCCTCGGCTGCCAGGTGGCCATCATGGGCGGCGCCATGACCTGGGTGTCGGAACGCCACCTGGTGGCCGCGATCACCAACGCCGGCGGCTTTGGCGTGATCGCCTCGGGCGCCATGAACCCCGACGAGCTGGGTGCCGAGATCGCCGGCACCCATGCCCTCACCGACCGCCCGTTCGGCGTCAACCTGATCGTCATGCACCCTGAGTTGACGGCGTTGGTCGATGTCTGCCTCGATCTCGGGGTCAGCCACGTGGTGCTGGCCGGCGGCCTGCCGCGCCGGGAGACGATCCAGCGCATCAAGACGGGGGGCGCCAAGGTAATGTGCTTCGCCCCGGCGCCGGCGATCGCCCGCAAGTTGGTGCGCACCGGCGTCGACGCGATCATCATCGAGGGCATGGAGGCGGGCGGCCATACCGGCCCGGTATCGACCTCGGTGCTGGCGCAGGAGATCCTGCCGAACGTCTCCGAGGTGCCGGTCTTCGTCGCCGGCGGCATCGGCCGCGGCGAGGCGATCCTGTCCTATCTCGAGATGGGCGCCGCCGGCTGCCAGCTCGGCACCCGGTTCGTCTGCGCCACCGAATCGATCGCCCATCCAAGCTTCAAGCAGGCCTTCATCCGCGCCGGCGCGCGCGACGCGGTGCTGTCCGTGCAGCTCGATCCGCGCTTCCCGGTGATCCCGGTGCGGGCGCTGGCCAATCGGGCGACCAAGCGGTTCCTGGAAGCCCAGCGCCGGGTGATCGAACGGGTCGACCAGGGCGCCCTCGACCCGAAGGCCGCCCAGCTCGAGATCGAGCATTTCTGGGCCGGCTCCCTGCGTCGGGCGGTGATCGACGGCGACGTCGAGAACGGCTCGCTGATGGCCGGGCAGAGCGTGGGCATGGTCACCCGCGAGCAGACCACGGCCGAGATCATCGCTGAGCTGGTCGAACAGTCGGTCGCCGCCCTGGTCGACCGCGAAACCCGGACCCACGCCGACGCCGCCGAATGATGCCGGCGACCGGGGCAGCGCGCGGCCGTTCAGGCGGGTCGAGTTCTTGCCCGGCGGGAATTGGGCTATAACCATCGCGCCCGTCGCCTGTGGAGATTGTCACCCGCAATGACCGCCGCCCTACAGCCGGTTCGCGGCACTCGCGACATTCTGCCCGAGGAAAGCCGGCGCCACCGGTGGGTGGAGGAGGTGGCCCGGGACATCGCCGCCCGCTACGGCTACGCCGAGATCTCGACGCCGGTCTTCGAGTTCACCGAGGTGTTCGCCCGCACACTGGGCGAGACCTCGGACATCGTGACCAAGGAGATGTACACATTCCAGGACAAGGGCGGTGACAGCCTCACCCTGCGTCCGGAGTACACCGCGGGCGTGGCCCGCGCCTTCATGTCGAACTTCCGTGCCACGCATCTGCCGCTGAAGTTCTTCTGTCGCGGCCCCATGTTCCGCTACGAGCGGCCGCAGAAGGGCCGGCTGCGCCAGTTCCACCAGATCGACGTGGAACTCCTGGGCCTGAGCCATCCCCTGGGCGACGTGGAGGTCATTGCCCTCGGGGCGCACATCCTCGAGGCCTTGGGCCTCAAGGACAAGGTGACCCTGGAGCTCAACACGCTGGGCGACCGCGAGAGCCGGGCCGCCTACCGGGACAGACTCGTCGATTACCTTGGTCGGCACCGGGACCGACTGTCCGCCGACAGCCTGGTTCGGCTGCAGCGCAACCCGTTGCGAATCTTCGATTCCAAGGTCAGGGGCGACCAGGCGGTGGTGGCCAAGGCGCCGCTGTTGATGGACAGCCTCAACCAGCCCTCGCGGGACTTCTTCGACCAGGTGCGCAACGGACTGGCCGCCGCCGGCGTCGCCTACCGGGTGAACCCGCGCCTGGTGCGGGGGCTCGACTATTATTCCCATACCGCCTTCGAGTTTACGACCGGGGAACTGGGCGCCCAGGGCGCGGTGCTGGCGGGCGGCCGCTATGACGGCCTGATGGAGCAGTTGGGCGG
>JBHICX010000113.1:0-7175 GCA_046759805.1 Kiloniellales bacterium
GGTCATGTAACCGCGGCACCGGCCGCGAGATCGAACCAAAAGCGAGACCCCGGCCAGAGGTGGCCGGGGCCGCAGTCGTCGGTTTCGTGCCTGGGGGGTCGGGCGCGAGGCCACGAAACCGGCTAGAGTTTAGCGCGATACTCCTCCGGCATGAACATCAGATGATCGGTCTCCGCGGCGGTGGAATGGCACTCCATGCAGAACTTCATGCCGGCCGAGTTCTTGCCGCCGGTCTCGCCGAACACCGAGCCGCTGGGCATGATCATGGTGTACTTCCAGTTGTTGCCCTCGGGGCTGAAGCCGGCCCGCATCTTTTGCATCATGAACAAGGGCCCGACAGCGACCCGGCCGTCGGCGGCCACGGCGAAGCTGTCCTTGGCGATCGTGGCGCCGACCGGCAATGTGCCGACGGTTTCGAACTTGCGATAGGCCTTGGCCTCGTCGTTGGCATAGTTCTGCACGTAACGCCCGCCATGGGTGGCCGACTGGTAGGACTGGGTGCTGTAGCGCGGCCAGCTGGTGTAGGACACGGCGACCTGATTTCCCGACTTGGCGTAGGCCGCCCGCATATCCTCGAGGATGCACTCGTAGGCGGCCAGTGCTTCCGCGTCGGTCAGCTCGGGCGCCGCGGCCGGCCCGCAGGGGGCGCACGGGGCGCAGGGTTGCGCCGCCGCGCAGGGGGCGCACGGGGCGCAGGGCTTCGCCGCCGCGCATGGGGCGCACGGGGCACAGGGCTTCTTGGCCGCGCAGGGGGCGCACGGGGCGCAGGGTTGCGCCGCCGCGCAGGGGGCGCACGGGGCGCAGGGCTTCTTGGCCGCGGTCGCCAGCCGCGGCACCACGCACTTGACGCTGGCCGGCCCGCAGGGGGCGCACGGGGCGCAGGGCTTCTTGGCCGCGCAAGGGCTGCACGGGGCGCAGGGTTTTGCCGCCGCGCAGGGGCTGCACGGGGCGCAGGGCTTCTTGGCCGCGCTCGGGTTGCCGGCGGCATGGGCCGGGCTTGCCGCCAGCTGGGTCCCGGCGGCGACGCCCACCGCCGCGACGCCCACGACGACCGCCAACGGAATAACGGTGCTGGACAGCAAATGAGTTCTAAACGACATCACAAGTGCCTCCCCTGAGTCGGCCACTTGCCTAGACTATCGCCCGGGGCCGGCGGTGGGTGATCACATCAGAATCACATTTTTGCGAGCACGGCGCGGACACGGGCCGGCGAGCCGCCGGCGCGTCGCGTCGCGTCACTCGCCGTCCGTCTTGATGTCGAGAAACTTCCGCCGGTAATTCCTTGGCACGAAGTATCTGTAGTCCTGCGCGGCGCCGGCCACCTTGTGGCAGTCGGCGCAGAACTTCACGCGCATCGAGCCCTCCCCGTTGGTGATCCCGAAGATGCTGCCGTCGGGCATGATCATGGTGTAGCGCCAGTCTCCGGTCATGGGGTTGAACCCGGGCTGCATCTTCTCCATCAGGAACAAGGGGCCGATCGTGACCTCGCCTCGCGTGGTCGCGGCGAAGCTGTCTTTGGCCAGGATCGAGCCCTGGGGCATGGTGCCCGAGCGTTCGTATTCTCCGTAAGTTGCGGCCACGGCGTTGGCATAGTTGCTGACATAGCGGTTGCCATGGGTGGCCGAACGATAGGGGGTCTTGTTGTAGCGTCGCCAGTTCGCATAAGCGGACGCCGGTCCAAGCCCGGACAGGCCATAGCCCCGCACCAGCTCGTCGAGGATCTGGTCGTAGATGATCAGCGCCTCCGCGTCCGACAGGATGGCCGGCCGGCGCACCTTGAAGTGCCGCTGCGGCCGGGTGATGTCCACCTCGGCCCGGGCGGTCTGGATGGCCGCGCCGCCGTCCCCCCGGTGTACCCCGGCAAACCCGGCGATGAGCGTCGCGGCCGCGACAAACGCAAGGCTTGCGCGCGTGGTTGGGTGGTTCATTGCCATGCTCGGCCGCTTCCGCTCCCGTCATCGCCGTGAAGCCAAGGGCCCACAGTGGACCCGCATCCGCGTCGGCGACCAATCAAATGTGATAACAAGCGGTTGAGCCGACGCCGGTGTTGGCCGTCCCTCACGGGCAATTGAGTTGTGGCGCCGGGGCTGGTCACGGATACTCGCGGCCTTGGCCTCCTACCAGGTAAGCGCAAGGGGTTTTGCCATGCTCAACTATCTGACCAGGCTCTGCGGCTTCGCCCTGGTGATTATGGCGGCGCTGCCGGCGGCGGCCGAGCCGACGGTGATCCAGCTGACACAGGTCGCCTGCCAGTTCCTGGAGTCGGAGAACGGCGTCGACCACGACTTCGTGAGCGCAAAGGCGGCCGACTGTATAGCGATCAACCGGCGGACCGGGGCGGAGCGGCTGGCCAAGGCACCGACGCTCGAGCTCGAGCCGGGGACCTACGTGTTTCGCGTGACCAACAAGGACGTGCCGTACGAGCTCGGCTTCTGGCTCCGGGAGCACGACTACAACTACCGCAACCCGCTGCACAAGCTGACCAAGATCAGCGTCTCCGGTGGTGGACTGCTCATGGGCCAGACCCAGGATTACGTGGTCGAGCTCAAGCCCGGCGACTATCTATACTCCTGCCCGCTCAACCCGACGCCGGACTACAGGCTGATCGTCACCGGGCAATGAGGTGAGGCCGTCCGGCACCGCCGGGCGGACCTGCGGTCCCCGGTCGAGGAGGTTGCCATGACCGCCCGGCCTCGAAGGCTTCTTACGTTGCTGGCGCCGCTGGCCGTGTTGGCGCTCCTGTGCGGCGCCCCCGCGGCGGCCGGTTCGGACGCCCCCTCCACGCCGCCGGGGACCAAGACGTTCGTCACCCGGTACGGCTTCAACGACCTGTGGTCGCGGCTCGAACGGGCGGTGGCGAAGCAGGAGATGGGCATCGTCGCCCGGGCCAGCGCCAGCAAGGGCGCGGCGGCAAGGGGCCTCGAGATTCCCGGCAACGTCGTGATCATGGTATACCGCAACGACTTCGCGGTGCGCATGCTGAAGGCAAGCGGGGCCGCCGGGATCGAGGCGCCGCTCAGGTTCTACGTCACCGAGAACGCCGACGGCACGGCCAGCCTGACCTACCGGCTGCCAAGCGCGGTCTTCGCCCCCTACGGCAGCGACGAGCTAGACCGAATGGCAAAGGAGCTCGACTTGATCTTCGCCCGCATCGCCGAGGACGCCATCGGTGGCTGACCTCGTGCATGCGCGGTCCGAACCGGGCGCGACGCATCGCATCCGGGTACAGCGCGGCCCGCTGGCCCTGAGCCTCGCCTTGCTGGCGGTGGGCGTGGCCGGGCTGGCCGCGCAACAGGGCTGGCGCCACGGTGTCCTGTTCGCGATCGGGGCGCTGCTCGGGCTGGCGCTGTACGCGGCGAGCTTCGGCTTCACCGCCGCCTACCGGCGGCTGATCGTGCGTCGCGACGCCTCGGGCGTCTACGCCCAGCTGTTGATGCTGGCGCTCGCCACCATCCTGTTCGTGCCGGCGCTGGCCGAGGGCGAGCTGTTCGGCCGCCCGGTGGGGGGCGCGGTCGCCGCGTTCAGCACCCAGGTTGCCGTCGGCGCCTTCCTGTTCGGCCTCGGCATGCAGCTCGCCGGCGGCTGCGGTTCCGGCACCCTCTACACCGTCGGCGGCGGCAGCGCCCGGATGGTGGTCACCCTGGTCGCGTTCTGCGCCGGCGGGTTCTGGGCCAGCCTGCACATGGGCTTCTGGCAAGCCCTGCCGTCGGCCGGCGCGGTCTCGCTCGGTACCGCGCTCGGTTGGCCCCAGGCGGTGGTGGTGCAGCTCGGCCTGGTGGCCGCCATCGCCGCGGCCCTGTGGGCGATGACCGGGGCGGCGCCGGCCGCCTGGCGGGGGATCGTGCGGGCATACTGGCCGCTGATACTGGGCGCGGTGGCGCTGGCGGTGTTGAACTTCGCCACCCTGGCGGTGGCCGGCCATCCCTGGTCCATCACCTGGGCGTTCACCCTGTGGGGCGCCAAGTCGGCCGCGCTCATGGGCTGGGATGCGTCGACCAGCGGCTTTTGGACCGGCGGGTTCCAGGGCCGCGCGCTCGGCGCCTCGGTGTTCCGGGACAACATCTCGGTGATGAACATGGGCCTGGTGCTGGGCGCGCTGGCCGCCGCATCGCTGGCCGGCCGCTTCGCCCCGCGGCTCAGGATCCCGCCGCTGTCGCTCGCCGCCGCCGTGCTGGGCGGCGTGCTCATGGGCTACGGCGCCCGCATCGCCTTCGGCTGCAACATCGGGGCCTTCTTCTCCGGCGTCGCCTCGACCAGCCTGCACGGCTGGCTGTGGATCGTGACGGGGTTCGCCGGAAACTGGTTGGGGGTACGCCTGCGTCCGCACTTCGGCCTGGAAAACTGAGCCGGACCGTATGCCGTCGGCCGGGTACCTCAGCTGCCTCGCCGTGGCCGCCTTGGCGGCTTCTTCGGTCCAGGCCGACACCGCCATCCTCGTGCCGCAGACCGTCGCCATTGCCGCCGGACCGTTCATCGCCGGCTCCGACGCGAACGAGCGCGAGGCGGCCTACCGCCTCGACGAGGCCGCCTACGGCCACACCGTCACCCGCGACAACCGGTGGTACGCCGGCGAGCGCCGGCGCGGCCCGGCCGAGACCGGCGCCTTCGCCATTACCCAGACACCGGTCACCAACGCCCAGTACGCGGCCTTCATCGAGGCGACCGGCCACCGGTTGCCGGCGGTGGACCCGGTGACATGGCGCGGCTATCGCCTGATTCATCCCTATCGACGCACCCGCCGGCACGCCTGGGCCGGCGGGGCGCCGCCGCCGGGCCGCGAGCACCATCCGGTGGTGCTGGTCTCGCACCACGACGCGCTGGCCTATGCGGGGTGGCTCACGGCGAAGACCGGCCGCGCCTGGCGCCTGCCGACGGAGCTGGAGTGGGAGAAGGCGGCCCGCGGCCTCGACGGTGCGCGCTTCCCCTGGGGCGACGGCTGGGACCCGCGGCGGCTCAACAGTGCCGATGCGGGGCCTTTCGACACCCTGCCGGTCGGCCGTTTTGCCGCCGGCATGAGCCCGTTCGGCCTCATGGACGCCGCCGGCCAGGTGTTCGAGTGGACCGCGACGCCGGCCGGCGAGGGGCGATTCATCGTCAAGGGCGGATCGTGGGACGACAAGGGCTGCGGCGTCTGCCGCCCGGCCGCCCGACACGGCCGCCCGGCCGGGATCAAGCACATCCTGATCGGCTTCCGCCTGGTCCAAGACCTCGGCCCGTGAGCGGGCCGGCGATCGGTTGCCGGCGCCCGCCGGGCTATTCGGAAAGGTTTTCGGCGCTCGACGCCTCGACCAGCGCCATGAGGCGGTGCAGCGGGCCGTCTTCGATGCCCAGCTCGTCCAGGTGGCGGACGGTGTTGGCCAGGTAGTCGCGGCAGCGGCCGTTGTCGCCGCACCCTTGGAGGATCAGCCCAACCTGCTCCTCCAGCCCCAGGGCCCCGGCGTACTGCACGTGGTTGCGGTCGGCCACGAAGGTCCAGCATTCCACCCGACCCCGGGCCAGCCGCACGCTCACCCGACGCGGCAGATAGACCCCGGACACCATCTCGCGGTCCCAAAGATATTCCAGAGTCTCAGCCGCCCGGTCGCCGGCCACGCGGTAGGCCCGGCCGCGGCACGAGCCGCCACAGTCGAGACCGAGCACCAGACCCGGGCGCTCAGGCGTGCCGCGGTAGCGGTGCGAGTAGATGCAGAACGCCCGGTGATAGGCGTACAAGAGCGCCGGCTGCACCTCCTCATGGGCAAACCCCGGGTCCCACATCAGCGAGCCATACCCGAACACCCAGGCGTCCTGGCCCGGCGCCAGCATGTCCAGGATCGCGCGCTTGCCCGCCGCCTTGGCTGGCGAAGACACCCTGGGCAGGGGCGGTAACGGCCCCGACGGCGCGCGATGTTGACCGGACCGGCCCATGATGGCCATAGAATTGACGCGATTGCCGGGCGCGGCAAGCCCCCGAATGCCCATCGACCGGCCGGCCGCTTCACCGTTATATATTGGCATGGCCTGGGTGCGGACCCCGTCCCCGTCGAGCGTCATCGCGGTCCTCTCGGCGGTGGTGATCGCCGTCGTCACCGGCGGCTACACCCTCTATTGGTTCCACCTGGCCGACGGCGTGCTGACCGGCGTGGACGCCTGGGCGGCGGAGCAGCGGGACCGCGGCTACGTCGTCGCGTTCCGCGATCTGACAGTCACCGGTTTTCCCGGCCGGCTGCGCGTCCGCGCGGCGGCGCCGGCGCTCGGTCGGGCCTCGGGCGCATTGCCGTGGCATTGGGCCGGCCCGACGCTTGTGGCTGAGTTGGCGCCGTGGGATCCGCGGCGGGCGACCATCCGGCTGCCCGGCGCACATCGGCTCGACACCGTGCTGGACGGCCGGCCGCGCACCGTGCGGGCGGACGCGGCAAGCGCCGTGATCGAGGTTCTGATCGACGGGCGCGGCCGGGTTCGCGACGCCGCCCTGAAGGCCTCCGATCTCAGCGCCGCGGTCGTCGAGACCGGCCAGGCGGTGTCGATCGCCGGCCTCGAGATCGTGGTTCACCGGCGGTGGCCAGCCGAGATGTTGGGCGGGGACATGCGGCGGGATCTCGACGTCGGGTTCGCGGTCGAAGATCTGATCCTGCCGGCGCAGCCGAACATCCCCCTGGGCCGCCGGATCCATCGCCTGGCGGGTGAGGCGGGCGCCCGCGGGCCGCTCCCGCTCGACGGTACCGCGGCGGCGGCTGCCGCCTGGCGCGAGGATGGCGGGCGCCTCGATATCCGGCACCTGACCCTCGATTGGGGCCGGTTGCAGATCGTGGCCAACGGCCGGCTGAGCCTCGATGAAAGGCTGCAGCCGCGGGTCGATCTCGACGGCCGGCTGCGCGGCTGGAGCGCGCTGTTCGACGCGCTGGTGAGCATGCGGCAGATGGGCCGCACCGAGGCCACGTTGGCCAGCCTGGCGCTGAGCGCGCTGGCGCGCCCGGCCGCCGACGGCGGCCCCCCGGTGCTGCCGGCTAAGATCAGCCTGCGCGACCGGCGCCTCTACCTGGGGCCGGTGCCGCTCCTGAAGCTGGCGCCGGTGGTTTGGCGGTAGTTGCCGCGGCCGGGGGCCGCCTCAGGCCGCCTCGCCGTCGACCTGGATCTGGTCCACCCGATCGGCGTAGAAGGCCATGGTGTCCTTGATCTGGGCCACCTCGTCGAAC
>JBHICX010000114.1:0-7050 GCA_046759805.1 Kiloniellales bacterium
CGCACCCTGTCACCCGCCTTGCGGACACTGCCCTCCAGCACATACCGCACCCCCAATTCCCGGCTCATATCACCAAGCCTAACGGCCTTGCCTTTGTAGAGAAAGACCGCGTTGCGGGAAGCAACGAACAGGCCCGAAATTTTGGCAAGGTCGGTGATCAGGTCCTCGGTGATCCCGTCGCTGAAATACTCCTGCTCAGGGTCACCGCTCATGTTGACAAAGGGCAGCACGGCGATCGAGGGTTTGTCGCTCGCCCGTAGTGGTTGCACCCAGGGGCTTGGCGGCGTGACGGCTCCCGTACCGGGCTCTACGACAACTCGATAGGCGCGCACCGGCCTCGCGATGTTCTTGACCTGCTGTTCGCCCAAGTCCTCGAAAACCAAATCGAGTTTTGTTTCTATGCTCTGGTGGACCATGCCCGAGACGCAGATGCCGCCCGGCTCCGCCAGTCCTTCGAGCCGCGCCGCCACGTTGACGCCGTCGCCGAAAAGTTCGTCTCCCTTGACCATGACATCGCCGACGTTGATGCCGATGCGGAATTGCAGCTGCCGGTCATCCGGCATTTCGGCGTTACGGGTTGCAATCTCCTCCTGGAATGAAATGGCGCAGCGCACCGCCTCGACCGCGCTGCCGAACTCCGCCAGCACGCTGTCGCCGCCCGTACTGAAAACTCGACCCTCATGTCGGGCGATCAAACCGTCGATTACTTCGCGATAATCGCTGAGGGCATTGAGGGTTGCTTCCTCGTCGGCGCTCATCAGCCGAGAAAAACCCTCGACATCGGCGGCGAGGATCACGGTCAGTTTGCGCTTGACGCCGGTTGGTTCCACCACGGTTGCCTCCCTGTGCTGGAACCAGTGAGGCCAATAGTCTACGCCTGTTCTGCCCGCCCAACAAACACGCAGTAGCTTCCCTCAGCTGATTTGAACGGATTCAAGGGGGACTTCTCTGCCGCTTTTGGACTTCCTGCGCGCCGCCGATGTCCGGTTATGGCTACAAACGGACACCGGCTAGGCGCGTTTACGCCGGTCGGCGCCTACCCTTATGAGAACGTACCCTAAGCCGCACGCGCCTCACCAAAATGTGACGACGGTCGGGGCCGACTTTGCTTGCCCGAGGCCCGGCCGGCCGTCACACTGGCGGCATGAAGAACCGAGTGCCCTCTTCGCATACCCGATGGTGGGCCGCCGGCGCGCTGGTGACGGTCGGCGTCCTTGGCCTTTGGTTCCTGATCGGGCCGGAGAGCACGCGCGCCAGTCCGGAAATCTGGAAGTTCGAGTGGCCGAACACCGACTTCTCCAAGCGCTCGATCGCGTTCGAGGAGATCCTGTCCGGCGGGCCGCCGAAGGACGGCATTCCCTCGATCGACGACCCAGAGTTCGTCTCCGCCCATGGCGAGGTCGAGCTCGGGCCCCGGGAGCCGGTGATCGCGCTTACCCTCAATGGCGACATGCGGGCCTATCCGCTGCGCATCCTCATATGGCACGAGATCGTCAACGACGTGGTCGGCGGCGTGCCGGTGGCGGTGACCTACTGCCCGCTGTGCAACTCGGCGATCGTGTTCGACAGGCGTGTGGGCGGGCGCGTGCTGGAGTTCGGCACCACCGGCAAGCTCAGGTTCTCGGACCTGGTGATGTACGACCGCCAGACCGAAAGCTGGTGGCAGCAGTTCCTCGGCGAGGCGATCGTGGGCGAGCTCACGGGAACCCGGCTCAAGATGCTGCCGGTGCGGGTCGAGAGCTTCCAGCGATTCAAGGCCCGGGCCTTGGAGGCCAAGGTCATGGGGGCCAAGGTGCAGGTGCCGAACCGGCCGGGAATGCGCGCCTACGGACGCAACCCCTATGTCAGCTATGACAGCATGTCGCAGCCGTTCCTCTATCGCGGCACCTATGAGGGGGAGATCGCGCCGCTGGCCTACGTGGTCGCGATCGGCGACCGGGCGTGGGCGCTCGATCTCCTACGCGAGCGCGGCAGGATCGAGGCCGACGACCTGGTGCTCACCTGGGAGGCGGGCCAGAACTCGGCCCTGGATGCGCCCCAGATCGCCGACGGCCGCGACATCGGCAACGTGGTGGTGCAGCGCCAGACCGCCGACGGCCTCGAGGACGAGGTGCACGACCTCACCTTCGCCTTCGTCTTCCACGCCTTCCACCCCGACGGCGTCCTGCACGTGAAGTAGCACCGCCGGCCGGCGCGGGCCGGCGCGCAGCAAGACGAACGGAAAACCGCCCTACAGGATCTCGAACACGTCGTAGGCCGCATGGTCGGGCATGCGGCGGCCGACGCCGACCGCAACGATACGGTTGAGCCAATCGTATTTCGCCGAGGCGGTCTCGAAATAGGGCGTGCTGCGCAGGTAGTACGCCGAGGGATCGACCGTCTCGCCGTCGGCGATGCGCCGCATCACCTCGGGCGTGCCATAGCGGATTCCCGTGTAGTACATGTAGATTAGGGAGTCGTCGTCGGTCCGCAGCACCAGCCGCACGTTCGGGGTCATCGCCCCGTCGGTGCGAAAGATCTTCTGGTCCATGCCGCCCGGCAGCACCTTGCCGTTGAGCCGGGGCCCCTCGAAACTGCCTTCGCCCAGCATGTCGATATGCCGCAACCCGAACGGCGTTTCGCCGACGTCGTGCAGCTTCGAGACGCCGATCCTTATGGTGAATAGGAATTTGGATTTAAGCTCGGGCATATCGGTATCCCTTCTACGATCATGGCGCCATCCGATGTAGCGTAGGGCCGGTTCCGCCTGAGCGGAAAATGCTCTAACCTGCGTCGCAGTCGAGCCGGTTGAGGATCGCGGCTGCGCCGGCGGCACGACCGTACACCAGTCATGCCATTAGACCAGTCCATCGAAGTTCTGCCCTCCGCCTGCCCGCACGACTGCCCGAGCACCTGCGCGCTCGAGGTCGAGCGGCTGGATCAACGCCGGATCGGCCGGGTGCGGGGTGCAGCGGCCAACGGCTACACCGACGGCGTCATCTGCGCCAAGGTGGCGCGCTATGCCGAGCGGGTGCATCACCCGGACCGGCTCACGACACCGCTGAGGCGCGTCGGCGACAAGGGGGCTGGCCTTGAGGCGTTCCAGCCGATCTCCTGGGATGAGGCCCTCGATAAGGTGGCCGAAGGGCTCAGTCGCGCGGAGGCGCGCCACGGCGCCGAGGCGGTGTGGCCGTATTTCTACGCCGGTACCATGGGCCTGGTGCAGCGCGACGGCATCGAGCGGCTCAGGCATGCCAAGCGTTACTCGCGGCAGCACAGCACCATCTGCAACACGCTCGCCGACGCCGGCTGGGTGGCCGGAGTCGGGGTGAAGCGCGGCGTCGACCCGCGCGAGATGGCCGACGCCGACCTGATCGTGATCTGGGGCGGCAACCCGGTATCGACCCAGGTCAACGTCATGGCCCACGTCGCCAAGGCAAGGAAGCGGCGCCGGGCGAAGCTGGTGGTGATCGACCCCTACCGCACCGGCACGGCGGCCCAGGCCGATCTGCACCTGGCGCTCAGGCCCGGGACCGACGGCGCGCTTGCCTGCGCTGTCATGCACGTCCTGTTCCGGGACGGCACCGCCGACCGCGCCTACCTCAAGCGCATGACCGACGCGCCGGAGGCCCTGGAAGCGCACCTGAGGACCCGCACACCCGAGTGGGCGGCCCGGATCACCGGCCTCGACGCCCGGGAGATCGAGGCATTCGCCCGCCTCTACGGCGTGACCAAGCGCAGCTACCTGCGGCTTGGCTATGGCTTCACGCGCTCGCGCAACGGGGCGGCGAACCTGCATGCGGCGAGCTGCCTGCCGGCCGTGACCGGCGCCTGGCAATACAAGGGCGGCGGCGCTTTGTACTCGAACAGCGCGCTCTATCGGCTGGACAGGACCCTGATCGAGGGACGCGACATGATCGACCGCTCGGTGCGCAAACTCGACCAGTCGCGCATCGGGCCGATTCTCGTCGGCGACCGCCGCGACCTCGGCGACGGCCCGCCGGTCACCGCCTTGTTCATCCAGAACACCAACCCGATGGTGGTGTGCCCCGAGCTCACCAAGGTGCATGAGGGCTTTGCCCGCGACGATCTGTTCGTTTGCGTGCACGAGCAGTTCCTGACCGAGACCGCGGCCATGGCCGACATCGTACTGCCGGCCACCACCTTCCTCGAGCATGACGACCTGTACATCGCCGGCGGCCACACGCATCTGTTCGCCGTGCGCAAAGTGATCGAACCCCACGGCGAATGCCGCTCCAACCACCAGGTGTTGTGCGGGCTGGCCCGACGCCTGGGCGCCCGGCATCCCGGCTTCGAGATGAGCGAGTGGGAGATCATCGACCACACGCTCAAGCGCTCGGGCCTGCCGGGCGCGGATCAGGTCTATGAGGCTCGCTGGCTCGACTGCGCGCTCGATTTCGAGGCCATGCACTTCCTGAACGGCTTCGGGCACCAAGACGGCCGCTTCCACTTTCGCCCGGATTGGGCCGCGCTGGGGCCCGATCCCGCCGCCATGCCGGCCCTGCCCGACCACGTGGCCAACATCGACGAGGCCGACGGCGAACGCCCGTTCCGGCTGGTCGCCGCGCCGGCGCGCCAGTTCCTGAACTCGAGCTTCACCGAGACTCCGGGCTCGCGCCGGCGCGAAGCGCGACCCACGGTACTCGTCCATCCCGAGGACCTGACGGCGCTGGGCGCGGCCGCCGGCCGGCCGCTGCGCCTTGGCAACCGGCGGGCCAGCGTGGTCGTACACGGGGCCCCGTTCGACGGGCTCAAGCGCGGGGTGGTGGTGGTGGAAAGCATCTGGCCGAACCGCGACTTCGTCGAAGGCATCGGCATCAACGCCCTGGTGGCCGCCGACGCCGCGGCGCCGAACGGCGGTGCCGCCTTCCATGACACCGCGGTCTGGATCCAGCCGGCTTAAGAGGCAACGGCGCGATGAGCGTAGTCGGCAACGTTTCCGAGAGCGGCGACCGGACAGACCCGGGGCGCGATCAGGCGGCGCGACGCTGCTGCTTCATCGTGCTGGCCAACGAGAAGGGCGGCAGCGGCAAGTCGACCCTGGCCATGCACCTCACCGTGGCCCTGTTGCGGATGAACCAGAGCGTGGCCAGCATCGATCTCGATGACCGGCAGAGCACCTTCACCCGCTACGTCGACAACCGGCGGCGCTACGCCGACAGCGAGGGGATCGCGCTGAAATTGCCGGAGCACCACCGGGTCCTGCCGGCCGGCTCGGATGCGGCCGCGGCGAGCGAAGCCGACGATCGCCGCGCCTTCGAGGCGCTGGCCGACGAGCTTGCGGGGCGGGTGGACAACGTGGTGATCGACACCCCCGGCGCCGCTGGCGTCCTATCCCGGGCGGCGCTGGCCCGGGCCGACGTCCTGGTCACGCCGCTCAACGACAGCTTTCTCGATCTCGACGTCCTGTTCCGCATCGACCTCCACGACCTCAGCAAGATTTCCATCAGCGCGTTCGCGGAGGCGGTATTGGCCGAGCGCCAGGCGCGGCGCGGCCGCGCGGCGCCGGACTTCGCCTGGTACGTGACGCGCAACCGGCTCACCAGCATCGGCTCGCGCAACAAGCAGGACATGCACGAGGTGCTGAGCCTGCTGGCACGCCGCTTCCACTTCCGACTGGTGCCCGGATTCAGCGAGCGGGTCATTTATCGTGAGTTGTTCCTGAAGGGTCTTACGGTGTTGGATCTGCGCGAGTCGGCCGCCGACGTCGCCAAGAACGCGTCGCATGTGCACGCCCGCCAGGAGGTGCGTGAGCTCATAGACGCCATCGGGCTCATGGCCACCGCCCCGGCGGCGCGGCCGGCGACCGGGATCGGCGTCGGCGCGAACGAGGGCGTTTGAAGTCGCAGGTGCTGACATCATCTATCATAGAGGGATCGGAGGACACGGCGTAAGCGAGGGCGTTAAGGGCTGAACCGCGATGGCCAAGAACCCGGAGAAGCTGCCGTCGAAGCCAAGCGGCAAGGCGGTGGCGAGCGACATCGACAAATTCCTGCGCCAGGTGGCCGTGACCCCGGTCACCACCCGGCCGGGCGAGCGCGGGCGGCTCATCTTCGCCATGGACGCGACCGCCAGCCGCGAGCCAAGCTGGGACCGCGCCTGCCACATCCAGGGTGAGATGTTCCTGGAGACCGCGGCGCTGGGCGGTCTGGAGATCCAGCTCATTTACTATCGCGGCTTCGGCGAGTGCAAGGCCAGCCCGTGGCTCACCCGCTCGGACGAGCTGTTGCGGCGGATGACGCGGGTCTTCTGCCTCGGCGGGCAGACCCAGATCGAGAAGGTGTTGCAGCACGCCATCGAAGAAACCAAGGCGAAGAAGGTGAACGCCCTGGTGTTCGTCGGCGACTGCATGGAGGAGGATGTCGACCGGCTGTGCCATCTGGCGGGCCAGCTCGGCGTGCTGGGCGTGCCCGCCTTCGTCTTCCATGAGGGCCCCGATCCCATCGCTCGCCAGACCTTCCAGCAGATCGCCCGGCTCACCAACGGCGCCTATTGCAGCTTCGATGCCTCCAGCGCCCGCCAGCTGCGCGACCTTTTGAGCGCGGTGGCGGTATACGCCGCCGGCGGGCGCAAGGCGCTGGCCGATTTTGGCAGGAAACGCGGCGGCGTGGTGCGCCAGATCACCCATCAGGTCGCAGGCGGCAAGTAACCCTTGGGCCAATCGCCGCTCCGGCTCCGAAGGATTGAGTAAACGGCGGTGTTTCCATACGTCATCCTCGGGCTCGCGCTGCTGATCGGCGTGATCCTGCTGGCCTACTGGTTCGCCGTCGCCGAGCCGAAGCACCTAGCCAGGGCGGTGCGCTGGATCGCCGCGGTGGTCATCGGCGCGGTGGCGCTTTATCTCCTGTTCTCGCGCCAGTTCGGCCTGGCGGTGATCGTGACCAGCTTCCTCATCCCGTTGTTCATGCGGTTTATGCGCATGCGGGCAATCTACAACCGCTTGAAGAGTATGGCCGGGCCGACGCCGGGCCAATCGAGCGCGGTGGAGACGGGGCTCCTGCGCATGACCCTGGACCACGACAGCGGAGAGATGGACGGCGAGGTGCTGGG
>JBHICX010000115.1:0-7037 GCA_046759805.1 Kiloniellales bacterium
GCGTTCACGGTCTACGACCTCTCACGCGACCGCTGGTCCTACGCCAAGGCTTCGGACCACAGGCCGGCAGGCCTGCCTGCCCGGCCTTCGCAGCCGAAGCGGCTGCTTCGGCGGAGTGGGCCGCGGAGCCGAGGCTCCGCTTCGGCGAAGGCAGGCCGCGGCGCACGCCCGCCAGCTTCCGGATCGAACGGACGGAAGCCGGCGCCGAGGATGCAGTAGCCCGCATCTGTTGCGGTGAGACCCTGATCCCAGCCGCCCGATCCCCGTCCATGCCATGGGCGCGGCGCCAACCGGCGAATGCCGCCCAGAACTCGCGTGGCGTCGCTGCCCAAAACGTCTCGGGTGACCAGCCGATGACTCCCATGGCCGCTTCGAGAAACGCCGACCAGTCGAGATCGTCCGTCTCTTCCTGGCCGGCGCCAGTGCGTTTCCCTCCGCGCCCTCCGCCGACCTTCCTTCGCCCGCCGAAGCGGGCTTCGCGAAGGCGGGAGGCTTCCGGCCACAGGCGGGCGGCACCAGCGCGTCGATGAGAAAACCCGCCAGAACTGGATACAGGCGGCAGATCGGTACGGCCACCAACTCCTCAAGGGAAATTTCGGCGCTCGCCACGGCAATGACGGCAAGGTCATGGCCGCGGTAGCGGGCCGTGGCGACGCGAGTCGCTAGCTCGATGATGCCACGGCCTGAGCGCTGCTCCATCTCCATGAGCGCCGCAAACGTGGGCCGCAGCACCACGCACCGACCTGCCTTCGCCGAATCGGAGCTCCGGCTCCGGGCAGGCAGGTCCGCAAGCGGCAGCACGACCTCACCGCGCCAGCGGTTGGCGACGGGTCCCGACCGGTCGATGCACAGCTCATTCATCGCCCACCTACGCCGCGTAGTAGAACGGCGCCCCGTGGGACTCGAGTGAGAAGCTGTACTGGTCGGCGTCTTGATACGGCGCGGTCCGGGTATAGCTGCGGATCTGCGCCTGGAACTCCAGCCGGTCGCCGTTCTCGAGCTTGATCTGCCACCAGTTGATGGACTGGTCGAAGGCCCAGCCACGCACCGTCTCCTCGACTGCCGCGTCCTGGAAGATGCCGGCGACCGAGATATCGACCGAGCGCACGCCGGCCCCGGCAAGGAGCTTGCGCCAGGTATCGGTGTCCTTGGTGGTGACGTCCACCTGCTCGCCATTGACCGCCCAGTCGGTATCCCTGAGCCCCGGCAGAAGCGTGTAGTTCTGCGGCGAGCCGCCCGCGAGATCCGCGTACAACAGCGTGCTGCGCCCCTTCTGCGCTGCCATTCAAACCTCCTTTGGTTGCAGGTGAATCAGGCGGCTACGGCCGCTTCATGCATTGTCTTCTCGGCCACCGACCGCCACTCGTCGGCATAGGCCGCATCCTCGTAGCCCGGGAAGTCGGGCGTGCCGCGGGTGAAGTGCACGAGATTGGGCTTGACCGCCGGGTCGGAATAGCCCTCGAGCCAGTTCCAGGCCTCCGGCAGGCCGCCGATCTCCTCGTCCTTCAACCACAACAGGCGGTGCAGCCACTCTTTGCTCATGTTGTTGACGCAGTACTTGGTGAGCGCCTTGTTGCGCCACAGGTTGAAGGCCATCAGGCTGGACCAGTTCTTGCGCTGATAGACGGTCTGGCGCACCCCGTCCATCTTGCTGGCCTCATTGGGCCGGTGGTCGTGCTTGACGCACATGAGCGCCTTGTCGTCCTGGAACAGCGCGATGAGCGCGGCCACGTCGGCGCGCCACAGCATGTCGGCGTCGGTGAACAAGACCCAGCCGCCTTCGTAGTCCTCCAGGGCCGGCACGCAGAAGCGGGTCAGGCTGAACTGGGTCGAGAGCGGCTGGCCCGAGGGCTCGTCCCACATCTGCCCTCGCTCGTCCACCCGATAAGGACGCCAGTACACGCGTTTGCGCCTGAGCTCCCAGTCCTTGAGCGCGATCACTTGAACCGGGATCGAGGCGTGCTCTTCAAGCGAACGCACGCACACCTCATAGGCGAGCGCGTCGCGCGGGTCCCAGCCCACGTAGACGCGCAGCGGCTTGTCGCCCATCACCAGCCGATGATGTAGTCGCCGGAGATCACGCACAGGCGTCGGGCGCCTATTGAATTGAGCCAGCCCAACGCCTCGTCCTGCCCGCCGCCATAGACCGCGCGATCGTTTCCTTTCTGCTCGACCACCAGGACCGGCCGGCAACGCAGCAGCGTTTCGCGTGCGCCCTCGATCACCTTGAGCTCGTAGCCCTCGACGTCGACCTTGATGAAATCCACCTGCTCCAGGCCGAGACCGTCCAAGGTCTTCATCGGCACTTCGGCAATGCGCTCCCAAGTCTCCGGGCCAAGCATCCCGCCGCGCTGATCGTGCGGCCGGGCGCCGTCGGCGACATGGGCGTGGCCGGTCTGATCCGGCGGCACCGATAGGCTCACGCGGCCCTCCCGGTCGCCCAACGCGATCCGATAGAGGGTGTGGTTGTGGTCGGTCACGTTGCGCTCGAACAACCGGGCGTGGAGCGGCACCGGCTCGAAGGCGTGCACGTGCTCGAACATCTTCACCAGCCACATCGACCACAGGCCCACATGGGCGCCGACGTCGACAGCCACGCGCCGCCGGTCGCCGGGCACCAGGCCCACGGCCGCTTCGAGCTTGTGCAGCTGATAGGTCCACTTGCCGCCGCGCACGGCGTGGCGCTTGGCGCCCGGCTGCATGATCTCGACCAAATGCCGTTCGGTCGCCGGCAGCCACACCCCGCCGACGAGCCTGGCGCCCCCCGGCCCGTCCGCCGGGGCGGGCGTGAGCTCATGGCCGGTCATGTCACCAGCCCCTTCACGTGACAGGCCACGGCCTTCGGCTCGATCGCGGCCATGGCCCGGTCGCAGTGCGCGCAACGGACGCGCCAGCCGCAGGGGCTCCCCGGGCCATCCACGTACAGGTTCACGTGGCCGTCGTAGCCCGTGTTCGCGGGCGAGGTCATGCCGCCGAAGATCACCACCGCCTTGACACCCAAGGCCGCCGCCGCGTGGTGCAGTCCGCCTTCCGGGCCCACATAGGCGCCGGCATGGGCCAGGACCGCGCAGGCGTGCCGGAAGCTTGGCGTCGCCACCTGCCGGATGCCCTCAAGCGCCGCCCCGCCCGACCAGGCGAACTGCACGAATTCCGGCCCGCCATTGCCGGCGCCGCGCACGAGGTCGACCACGGCCTGGCTGCGCATGAGCCCCCAGCGCTTGTTCGAGCTCGCTTGGCGCTTGATATGCGGCTCGATGACCACGAACCGACGGCCGCGCCAGGGCGAGGCCCAGCGCCGCTCGGCGGCGGAGAAGTGGATCTCGCCCGGCGTGCATCGCCAATCGGTGTAGGCCCAGCGGCGTTCGCTGCTGCGTCCGTAGTCCACATAGGGCCGGTGCCCGGGATAGTTGTCGAGCCACTGCACGTCGAGGCCGGCGGCCACCGCCCGCGGGTGGGCCAGGCACGGGTTGCCGTCCCACAGGCCATGCCAGCGCGCGCCGCCATCCCTGCCGCGCACGGCCACCGGCCTGGGGTCGCGTTCCTGCATCACCCGGGCCTGGCCGGTGACCATGATCTCGTCGCCGAAGCCCATGGTGTCAGAGGTCAGACTGTGCCTGGAGTTCCCGCCAGCACTGGCCCGTGGCCATCTCGCGGTAGGTCCACTGATTGGCGGCCAGCGCCCAGGCCCAGCGCTCGCGGCCATCCGGTGTCACCGGCTCCTCGATCTTCGCGAGGTCCATGAGCCCCATGCGCGACGACATACAGGGCGCCAGGCAGAACACCGGCACGCCGCGGATGAGCGCCGCCACCGAGGCGCTGCTGGAATGGGTGACCAGCGCCCAGGCGTCCTCGAGCAGTGACTCCAACTTGGGCGCGTGCGCTTGCGCGCGGGCCATGTCCCGAGGCGCGGGTTTATGGCACACCTCGATTGGCCGGTCGGTCGCCGCCTCGATCCCGCGGACCACCTCGGCGGTCCAGGAAGCCCGGCTATGGCCCAACTTCATCCGGTAGAACAGCTCGCTCTGGGTCGCCACCACCACATGCCGGCCACCCTTGCGCCACGGTATGATCTCAAGGCCGAATCGCTCGAAACGGTCCCGGCCATGCTCGCCGGCGGCGGGCCGCCCGTCATGCATCAGCGCGTTGCGGGTGACCCGGAAGTAGGTGCTCCGGCCGAAGTAGTAAGCGTTGTCGGCGTAGTACCAGTCGCGACCCTCGGCCCCACACTCATTGATGAGCGGCGCCGTGTGCTCGGTCCAGCCATAGAAGAACGCCGCCGACCTGGGGGCGAGCGTCGAGCACCCCGCCGGAGCGATGCGCGCCTTGACACCGTTGTGGATGCAGCCGGCAGCGAAATATCGGCACATCTTCGCCGCCTTGCGCTTGCCCGGGCTGGGATAGCAGGTGACCGTCATCGCATCCTCAAGAGACGTTCGAACGCCTGGCCGCCTTCGATCTCGGCTATCGACCATTGCGCCCAGGCCAGGCGGCGGAAGGCCGGCAGCCGGTCGGGATAGGCCGGCCGGTCGATCACCTCGATGCCCCCGTTTACCGCACCTTCGAGCACGTGATGCGGCGCCTCGACGAACACCGGCACGCCGGCAACGAGCGCGGCCGCGGCGATGGCGCTGGCCCAGGTCACCACGGCCCAGCAGCCCTCGAGCGCCTGCGCGAGCGGCGGCTGCGCCCGCGCCTTCTCCGGCTCCGCGCGGCTCTTGGGGTGCCAGCGAATGACGATCGGCCTGCCGGTCACCGCCCTCAGCCGCTCGGCCGTGGCCAGGTGCCAGTCGGGCGGGCTCGCCATCTTCGTGCTGCCGATCCCACGTTGCTCGCGTACCAGGACGTGTCGGCCGTCCCGGCGCCAGGGCTTCAGCTCGATCCCGAAGCGCTGCCAGCGCTCCGGCCCACCGACGGGCCACCGCCCGGCCCCGTTGTGGTCGTGCAGCGCCAGGGCGAAATGCTTCTCGCGGTTCACTCGGCGGAAATACGCCTCCTCGCAGACGACGACCTGCCCGCCCTCGGCTTCGAAGCGGCGGGCGGCAAGCTCCTTGTGGCCGCGGTGCACGGTCCAGGTGACCAGCACGTCCCCCGGCCCAGACAGCGATCCAGGGCGCCGCTCGATGCAATATCCGCAGGCCTCGAGCCCGGCCTCGATGGCCTCATGCCGGCCGTCGGCGAAGCGGTCCGGCAGGATGCTGAATGCCGTGGGCATCAGAGGCCAGAAGTCAGAGGTCAGGAATCAGTAAGGCGTCTTCCAGCCGCCGCTTCGGGAACGTCGTCAGTGCCGAGTCTGGGGTCGCGTTAATCACTTCGACGCCGAGCTCTTGCAGCGGCCGCACCAGCGTCGCGAAGCAGGGCAACATGGCGCGCTGGAACACCGTTTCCTTGAGCGGAACCGGATGCCCCCCGTGCCAGTGGGTGCGGCCGTCCGCGGCCGGCTTCATGTCATAGCCCAACAGCACGATGCGGGCGGCGCCCAGATGCACCGCCAGGTTGATCGCCTGGTAGCCGCCATTGCGCCCGGTGCGTATTCCCGTGGGGGCCATCTCCAGGCCATCGCGGCCGGTGTTCCGGACCCCCTTGATGTCCGGGTGACGCTTGGGCACCTCCTCGTCGAGGGTGACCTTGAGGCCCTTGAAGGCTTGGAACTCCGGCCTTTCGGCGTGCCACTCGAACCATCGGCAGTCGCAGAAGTAGAGGACGTCGGCCCACGGCGCCAACAGATAGGCGTCGTTGATGGCGATGACCCTGGCCCGACTGCGGCAGGCACCCACCTGATCCTGTGTCAGGCTCGGGCCACCACCCAGGCAAACCACGGTTTCACCAAGCCAGCGGGAGGGAACCGACCAATAACCGCGCGTCATCCCTGGACGATGACCCGATACCGCGCAACCCCGTGTTGAGTGAGCCCGTCGGGATCCCGGAAGGTCTGGGTGAACTCGAACCGGGCCAGCACATGGGTGAACCCGGTTATCGTCAGCGCCTGCTCGTGCAGCAGCGCGTAGATGCGGGCCAGGATGTCCTTGACCTCCTTGCGGCCATGCGCCCGGCTCCAAGCGTGCAGCGTCAAGGTCAGCTCCTGGCCGGTCTCGGTCTTGGTGTCGAAGTCGGTGGCGGTGTCGTCGCCGATGGTGACGTAGGGGAACTTGGCGTCCTCCGGCACCTGGTCGTGCACCGCCTTCACCATGCCCATTAGCGTCGCATCACCGGTGAGCCTGTCGTAAATGGCCGTCTGTACGGCGCCCGACGCGTCCGCCATCGCTCGCTCAGTCGGCGGTGGCAGTCCGCCTGCGGCCCGTAGCCTCCCGCCTTCGCGAAGCCCGCTTCGGCGGGCGAAGGAAGGTCGGCGGAGGGCCCGTCACCCGCGCCGCGGCGCGGCGCACCGCCTCGGCGATCCGCTTTGCGATCCGCGCCTTGTGCTTCTCTAGGGCCCGGAACATGAACGGCCGTGCCGCCATCTTGACCGTGCCGTACTCGAGGAAGTGCGAGTAGAAGGCCCGGCTTTCGACCGAGGCCCCGAGGCCGTCGGCGTCGATCACATGGGTGATGTTGCGCACCAAGTGGCCCAGGTCGTTGGCCGGGGGGTCGCCCGGCGCCGATGCCCGGCCGGTGCGCGTGGGGTTGTAGCGGACGTAGAAGCGGCCTCGGCGCGGGTTTTCTAGGATCGAACGCTTCGCCTCGCGTTCGACCTCAAGGGCGGAGGCCGCAATTGCCTGGCGCACCGCCGGACGGCTGCGCCGGTCGATGGCCTCGAGCCGGCGCGCGAGCTCTTCCCGGCCGATGATCTGGACCTTGACGGCGGTCATCCGCCTACGCTCCTATGGAGCTACGGCGGATAAATCCTCCGAAGCCATGGCGAAGGAGGATCACGCCGCCGCCCCTTCGTTGGCCATGATCTCGAGCCAGCGGTTGCGCTCTTGCCTGTTGATGATGGCCACGATGTGCATCTTGCGTCCCTGAAAGTCGATGCGCCGCCGGGGCTCGCCGTCCCGGTGATAGCCGGCGACGGTAGCGTTGTAGCGGACCGTGATCCGGTG
>JBHICX010000116.1:0-7006 GCA_046759805.1 Kiloniellales bacterium
GGTTCGGCGCGGTGTTCCACAACACCGACTCGTTCGACGAGGTGATTGCGCCCGGGGCGTTCAAGATGAGCCTGGCCGACTATCGCCGCCAGGGCCGCATGCCGGCGCTGTTGTGGCAGCACGACCCGCGGGCGCCGATCGGCGTCTGGGAATCGCTCAACGAAACCGAAGACGGCCTGATGGCGCGCGGGCGGCTGTTGCTGGACCTGACGCTGGGACGCGAGGCCCACATCCTTTTGAAGGCGGGGGCGCTGGACGGTCTGTCCATTGGCTTCCGCACGCTGAAGGCCGAGGTCGACGACAAGACCGGCATTCGCACGCTGACCGAGATCGAGCTGTTCGAGATCTCGCTGGTCACCTTTCCGGCCAACGCCCGGGCCCGGGTCACCGCGGTCAAGGCCGGCGCCATTGCCAGCCCGCGCGAGTTCGAGCGCGCCATGCGCGCGCTCGGCTTCACCCGGCGCCAGGCCCGGATCCTGGTCGCCCGGGGCTATCGCGCGATGGCGGCGGCCGAGGCGGCCGGTGGACGCGACCCCGGCGCCGAGCCGCCCGCGGGCGAGGCCGTGGAGTCGCTGATCGACAGCATCGAGCGCGCCGGCCAAGCACTCACCGGCCGGCGCTGAGTGCGGCGCCAACCTGGCCTTGATCGGCAGGCATTAAAGAAGGGTACAACGTCGCTCACCCCCTCACCCAGCTTCGGCTAAGGCGCGGGCTTTACCCGCGCCAAGCCTTCGCATGCCTCTCCCCCTCGCAGGGGCGAGGGGGAGAGGTTGGGCCGGCGCAGGCACGTAACAAAAACTCCCCGCTGGCGGGGGGAGAGGCAGGGTGAGGGGGGTGGCTCACCCACCTGCGTTGATCGGCGCCAAGGCCGGTCAAACCGAGAATGCTCCGACGCGCGGCTCGGCTCACGGGCCGCGTTCGCGCGCCGTCGCGGCGCACCGGCGGGATGCCGGCGCGGCGCGCGGCGCGCCCCTCATTCGTCCGGCGCGAGGCCGGCGCGGCTGGGACGACGAACGGCCGCCGCCGGCGGCCATGGTCACACTTGCAAGAAGGGATTTGAGATGCCCGAAATCGCCGACATCAGGACCAAGGTCGACGAGCTGGGCCATGCCTGGCACTCGTTTACCGAGGAAAACGACAAGGGCCGGCGGGCCGACCGCGAAAAGCTCGCCAAGATCAATGGCGAGCTCGATCGGCTCAGCGATCACATCGGCCGGCTCGAGACCGCGCTGAAGCGCACCCATCCCAGCCATCGCAGCGGCGAAGCGGGGTGGCACCGCAGCGCCAGCGGCCGCGCCTTCGCCGGCTTCCTGCGCAAGGGCACCGAGCGCCTGGCGCCGGACGAGGTCAAGGCGCTCACGGTGTCCAACGACACCACCGGTGGGTTCCTGGCGCCGCCGGAATACGTGCGCGAGATCATCAAGGGCGAGACCGAAATTTCGCCGATCCGCGCCGTGGCCCGGGTGCGCCAGACCGGCAACCGGGCCGTGCAGGTACCCAAGCGGACCGGCCAGTTCGCCGCCCAGTGGACCGGCGAGGTGGAGACCCGCGCAGAGACCACCGGCCTCACCTATGGCCTGGAGGAGCTGCCGACCCACGAGCTTTACGCGCTGGTGGACATCTCCCAGCAGGACCTGGAGGACGCCGAGTTCAACCTCGAGGAGGAGCTGGGCCAGGAGTTCGCCGAGCAGTTCAGCTTGGCCGAGGGCACCGCGTTCGTCTCCGGCAACGGGGTGAAGCAGCCGGCGGGTTTCATGGCCGACTCGACCGTGGCGTCGGACAACTCGGGTTCCGCCGCGACCGTCGCCGACGCCAATGGCCAGGCGAATGGACTGATCGACCTGTTCCACAACCTGAAGACGGCCTATGCGCGCAACGGCACCTGGTTGCTCAGTCGCAAGACGCTGGGTGCGGTACGCAAGCTCAAGGACGCCAACAACAACTATGTCTGGCAGCCGGGCCTGGCCATGGGCATGCCCGCGACCATCCTGGGCGCGCCCTACGTGGAGGCGCCGGACATGCCCGACGAGGCGGCCAACGCCTTCCCGATCGCCTTCGGCGATTTCAGGCGCGCCTATCTGATCGTCGATCGGATTCAGATGAGCGTCCTGCGCGATCCGTTCACCCAGGCGACCAGCGGCAGCGTCCGGTTCATCGCCCGGCGCCGGGTCGGCGGCCAAGTGGTGCTTGCGGAGGCGATCCGCAAGCTCAAGTGCTCGACGTAACGTAAGGAAAGGAGGCGGGTCATGACCATGCGTGACCTCCACAACAACATCGCCCACGCCGTGGCCGTCGCTCCACAGGTGATCTCGGGATCGAACCTGACGAGCGGCAACATCGACCTGCAGGACTTCAACTCGGCCGAGGTCGTGGCCTTCCTGGGCGACATCGACGAGTTGGGCGGCTCGCCGGTCGGCGCGGCCAAGCTGGAGATGAAGCTCGAACACGCCGACGACGACGGCACCGGCTCCCCCGGCACGTATGCCAACGTGGCGCTCGCGGACGTGCTGGGCCCGACCAGCGTCAGCTCCGGTATCGTGGCCAGCACGACCACGGACCAGAACATCCTGGCGGTGGGCTATGTCGGCGAGAAGCGGTTCATCCGTGTCACTCTGGTGCCGACCGGGCTCACCAACGGCGGGCCGGTCTCAGCCTGGGTGACCAAGGGTCACCCGCGGCACGCGCCACAGTGACGGAGCACCCAGCGGTCAGCGTTCGGCGGTCGGTCTCGGCCTGTGGCCGGCCGATCGTTGATCGCTGACCGCCGATTGCTAACGAGCGATGTCCACGCAACGAATCCGGATGCTGTCGACGCGCCTTGGCTCGCCGGACGGCATCGAGACCCGCCGCTACCTCGGTGGCGAGACCTACGATTTGCCGCCCTCCCTGGCCAAGGTGTTCTTGGGCGAGGGATGGGCCGAGTTGGTCGTTGGTCGACCCGCCTTCGCGAAGCCCGCTTCGGCGGGCGAAGGAAGGAAGGACGCGGGTGCGGCGCCGCAGAACAAGGCTTTGGCCGGCGCCCCCGAGAATCGGGCCTTGTTTCACGTGAGGCACCGCGGCGGCGGGCGCTGGTGGGTGATGGACGGTATCGAGAAGGTGCGCGGCCCCTATGCGAGCCGGGCCGAGGCCGAAGCTCACCTGTAGGTACCTCAAGGTACCTCTAGGTAGGTTCAGAGTCCGGAAGAATAAATGGCTGTTCCTGTAATCCAGAGCCGTAGCGAGCAGAAGGAGGCCTCTAACACCACAACGTCAACGATCACCGCCCCCGCCGGCATTGTGGACGGAGACGTCCTGGTCATCTGCTTGGCCACGGACGGCGACCAGTCCGGCGCCATCACATGGCCCAGCGGGTTCACACCGATAGAGGAATTGAATAACGGCACCCAGTGCTTCGTCGGCGCCGCTTATAAAATAGCGTCGGGAGAGAGCGGGAACTACACGGTTTCTTGGCCTGACAGCGAGCAAGCCATCCTTGAGATGTATCGCATCGACGGGGCGGTGTCGGGTAGTGAAATCCAAGATCCCAACGAGACCAACACCGGGGCAACGGCGACCGCAACCATAACGCCGGTCGCCGCGACCGACACGGACGATTCACTCGTCATTGTCCTCTCGGGCCACGACGACGACGATATCACGGTCGATGGCGGCGGGGACGCCGACTACACCACGGAGGATGTAGACAAGTCTGCCAGTGGGGCGAACACCTGCTCCATCGGAGTGCAGAGCAAGGGGATCGCAACGGCCGGGGTTCCGCCGCAGTGCGATCTCAGCTTGACGGCATCGGAGCAATGGGCGGTGTTCTGGTTCGCGGTGAGGAGCATCGCGCCGGCGACCACATTCACCGTAACCGCCTCGCTCGACGCCGCGGTGCAGGCGCAGCAAACACTCGCCTCGTCGCTCGATGCGGGCGTGCAAGCGCGGCTGACGCAGACCACGAGCCTGGACGGCGCGCTACTGGCCCTTCTCACCCAGATGACCAGCTTGGACGCTGCGGTGCAGGACCAGAAGACGGTCAGCTTGTCGATCGACGGCGCCCTGCAAGCGCGCCTGACCCGGACCACGAATATCGACGGCGCCCTAGCGGCTGTTCTCACCCGGACGATCAGCCTGGACGCCGCCGTGGCCGCGTTGCAAACCGCCCAGGCCAGCCTCGATGCGGCGGTCGAGAAGGTGAAGCAAATCAGCGTCGGACTCGATAGCGCCGTTCAGGCGAGCGGGCAACAGACCGCAAGCTTGGATGCCGGCGTGGCCGCGACCGCGACCAAGGGCGCCAGCCTCGATGCCGCCGTGGCCATGAAAGCAACCGCCGCCGCGTCCTTGGATGCCGCGGTTCAAGTGGTAAACCAGGCGGCGGCGAGCCTCGATGCGGCGGTGCAAGCCGAGAAGACGGCGCAGGCTTCGCTCGATGCCGCAGTCGAGGCGAAGCAGACGATGCAGGCCAGCCTGGATGCCAGCATTGCCGCAGGCCAGATCACGACCGCAAGCCTGGATGCCGCGATCGCGGCATTGACAACGGCGCAGGCGAGTCTGGATGCGGCCCTCGCGGTGCGGGCAACCGCCAGCGTTTCTCTCGACGCGGCGGTTCAGGACATGTTTGCCGTCACGGCGTCGCTGGATGCCTACATTCAAGGGGCCGGGGCCACCACGATCTCGGTCAATCTCGATGCCGCGGTTCAAGCGCGGCTTACCATGCAGGCGTCGCTGGATGCCGCCCTCAGGGCCGGGCTCACTGTGTCCACGGGGCTGGACGCCGTGATCGCGAAGCTGCTGCCGGCGGCCCGGCGCACCTACGAGATCGCCGCGCCGGGAACCGCCACCATCCTGCCGGATGGGCGCACGCTGGTGGTGCCCGAAGGGGGGCGGAAGTCGGTGCATTAGGAAAGCTGATAGCTGAAAGCTGAGGACGATTGAAAGGAGGCGCCCATGGCCGCCAACGTCATCATCGAGGAGTGGAACGGTACCGGGGGCTCGGAGACCAGGACCGACAAGACCTCGGGCACGATCCGGTTCAAGAACGCCGACAACGCCACCGTCGACCTCATCAATCCGCTGGTGGTGCCGGGCTCGGGCCAGGAATATTCGTTCGAGAAGTGGGTGCGGCTGGCCATCGCTGGCGGCAGCTTCACGCAGGTCGACAATCTTCAGGTCTACACCGACGGCGCCAACAATTTCGGCACCGGCATCAAGGCCTGGTACGCCATCGCCGGGACCTACATGACGCCGGTCATTCCGAATGAATCCAACGACCCGCCGCAGTCGCCGGCCGCCGGCTCGCCGCAGGAGAACATGGCCGACCTGTTCGGGCTCACCTCCGGTGCTCCGGGCGATCTGGATGCGAACAATCCAGGTCCCTACACCGACGGCTCGCCGCAGGAGACGATCGGCGACTTCATCGTCATGGTTATGGAGGTGGAGACCACGGCGAGCAATGGCGTACTCACCGCCGAGACTTTGACGTTCTCCTATGACGAGATCTGACGATGGCTGTTAGCGCGGCTTCGCCGGACGAGCTGCATCCGATCCACCGGATGCGACAGGAATTCGAGATCGAGGGTGCGGACGGCGAGGTACAGACGGCCTCGAACGGTCGGGTCGGGGTTACGGTCTATCCCGACGGCCGATCGCGGATGCGCAAGCGCAACGCGATCAAGAACGCGGGGACGCCGCAGGCCTATAAGGTGCAGTGGCTCTATGCCGAGCTCGACGGCGTGCGGGTCTACGTGCGTACCGAGGGCGAGAACGTGAGCGTGATAGTAACGAAACAGGATCTTTATCCGTGAAGCTGGAAGTCGAAGATGCCTTACTTGCTCATCGATCCAGATGAGACGCTCGATTATACTTGCGATTGGTCGGCGTTTCTCGATGACGGCGGCTCGCCTTCCGACACCATCGTTACATCGTCCTGGAGCATCACGCCGCAGGAGGCGAGCCCGGTGGCGCCGACGCTGAGTGGCGAATCGAACACCGTCAACACCGCGACCGTGTTCGTCTCGGGCGCCGTCTACGGCCAGGTCTATCTTTTGACCAATCGAATCGTGACCGGGCAGGGGCGCACGGCCGAGCGGTCGATCGTCTTGCAATGTGAACACAGGTGAGGCGGCGATGCCGGAGGCCCTGAAACTGCAACGGGTGCTGGCGCCGCAGGACCTGCCGCTCACTTTGGGCGGGGCCAAGGCGTTTCTTAAGATCGAGGATTCGGATACGGCGGACGAAGCGCTGATCATGGCGGTCATGCGCGCCGCTGTGGCGCATGTGGAGACCTTCACCGGCCGAGTGCTGATCACCCAGACCTGGCGCCTGAGCCTCGATAATTGGCCAAGGCGCCGCTCCGCGCTTGCGCGGCTTTGGGAAGGCGTGCGCGAAGGCGCCGACATCATCACCGGCCAGGACTTCATCGAGATCCCGCGGCCGCCGTTGCAATCGGTGACCTCGTTTCAAATCTTCGACACTTCCGACGCGGCAACGGAGGTCGATTCCTCCATCTATTTCGTCGACACCGAAAGCGAGCCCGGACGTGTGGGGCTGAGGTTCGCCAAGACCTGGCCGTCGACGACGCTGAGGCCCCATGACGGCGTCCAGATCACCTTCGTCGCCGGTTACGGCGATGACGGCAACGCGGTGCCGGACGATCTCATGGCCGGGCTCAGGCTCCTGCTGGCGCACTTCCACGAGCACCGCGCGGCCTTAGATCAGGCCACCGATATCGCCGTGCCGAGGGCGGTGAAGGAGCTGCTCGGCCCGCACCGCATCATGAGGGTGTAGATGGCGGGCGCCGGCGAAGTCGGTGGACTGCGCCACCGGATCACGTTCGAGAAGCAAGTCCGGGTGGCCGACGGCGCCGGCGGCTGGACCGAGACCTGGGCCACGGAGCGCAGCTCATGGGCCAAGGTGGTGCCGCTCGGCGGCGGTGAGCGGTGGCGGGCGATGCAGACCGAGCACCCGGTGAGCCACCGGATCACGGTCCGCTACAACGCTACCGTCGCCGGCTATCACCGGGACGGCG